>JAKQLF010000268.1 GCA_029567325.1 Bacteroidota bacterium
CACTTGTCCAAAGTCAATGACACCATTACAATCTGTACCACTAAAACCCAACCATTCTGATCCACCATATTTTTTGTCGCTTCCTACCACTCCATTTACAATACTACTTGGTCCGCTGCCAGGATACTTCGGACTTGGTGGCGACTCTAAAGTTAAGCGGGCATTAGTGGCTTTGTGAAGATCAAAAATGATTGATTTTGGTTGACCTATTTTTTCTCCTTTCAGTGCTGCAAAACTATAAGTATCTGATTTGGTAATGTTTATTTTTTCTTTTGTAGCGATGGGTTTTTGGTCTTTTTCAGTGGTGTAAACAATGTTGCTTCCATTTGGTATATCAAAACTAACGGAGACACCTTTGCCTTCACCAGCGGATATTTTTGGTTTTAGTTCGTAGACGTGATTGGCAATATTAACACCTTTGTTTTTCCAATAATCATTGTGTATTTCATATCTAGGCACAAAATCTGAATATTTTTTTCCCTTACTCCATAATGCTTCTGACATAGCAATCCCTCTAGCAAACGCCATATATTCTACATCCTTAAACTTATGGATATATTCTGTCCATACATTGGCTTGTCCTCCTATGATATATGGTCTTTTACTTTCTTCTAGTTCAGTAGGTATCGGTTCCCAATGATAAACTTTTTCTACACTTGTATACCCACCTATCGCAATTGGTTCGTCACTTCCTTCTGACTGATAATGATCAAAATAGCAATGTGACCCTGGCGTCATTATGACATCATGATTTTGTCTAGCTGCTTCTAATCCACCTTCTATTCCTCTCCAAGACATGACTGTAGCATTGGGTGCAAGTCCTCCTTCCAATATTTCGTCCCAACCAATGATTTGTTTTCCTTTACTATTTACATACTTTTCCATACGAGTGATGAAATAACTTTGGAGTTCATGTTCGTCTTTTAACTTGTTTTTTCTTATCAGTTTTTGACAAAATTCACTTTTTTTCCATGCATCTTTTGGACACTCATCACCACCTATATGGATGTATTTACTTGGGAACAAAGTGATGACTTCATCAATAACATCTTCTAAAAAAGTAAATGTTTTTTCATTTGGGCAAAATACGTCTTCAAAAACGCCCCATTTAGTAGCAACTTCGTATACTTTTTCTTCACATCCAAATTCTGGATACGCGGATAAAGCAGCTAACGCATGACCTGGCATTTCTATTTCTGGGATGACATTGATATTCCTTGCTGAGGCATAATCAACGATTTCTTTAACTTCTTCTTGGGTGTAAAAGCCTCCATATTTTATGCCATCAAACTTATGTGGTTGGTCACCATAATGTCCTATTAGGGTTTCTTTTCTATAAGCTCCGATTTCTTGGAGTTTGGGATATTTTTTTATTTCTATTCTCCAACCTTGATCGTCCGTAAGATGCCAATGGAAGTTATTGTATTTGTAATAAGCCATGTAGTCCAAATATTTCTTGACATCCGATGTCGAGAAAAAGTGTCTCGATACATCTAAGTGCATTCCTCGATATTTAAATTTTGGATTGTCTTCTATTATCACTACAGGCAATGGGAAGCCGTGATGTTGGACCATTTGTACTAAACTTATCAATGCATATTGTAAACCGACATTACTTCCAGCTTCAATTCTGATGTCATCTTTTTCAATATTTAGGATATAATTTTCATAACCAAGTGATGGTTTGAATGCATAAAACACATTGGCTTCCTTTCTATCAACTACTTTTATTTTGAGAAGTCCTGAAAAAAGTTGTGTATAAAAAGATGACTTTTCTGTCTCACCAATATAGATTTTAATAATATCTATTTCGGCATTCTGATCTCCGAAAACTATTTTATTTGGTAAAGGGATGATGCCTAGATCACTATTTTTTTTGATGATCGATATTTTGTTATCACAAAAACCCATTGATAATAATAAGAATGGAATTATACAAAATGAATATATTTTCATGGAGCTTTATTTATTGATTATAATACTAAAAGATATAAATATTTTCTGCGATTTAATTAAATTTCCATCTTACAAAAGCTTCCATAGCTTCGTATTCAGCGAGTCCAAGGACATTGTAAAAATGCGCTGTTTCTCTATTTCGGTCTTCTGCTCTTTGCCAGAATTCACGAGTGTCATCACCAGGGAAAACAGGGTGATCTTTTTGTGATTGATGCATAAAAATGGCTTTTCGTTTACGCATAAGTTCCTCTGGACTAATAGGTACAGCCATCTCGATTTCGTCTATTGGCCACTCATGCCACGCTCCGCGATACAACCACAAATAAGCGCCATTCCACCAAGACTGATCTCGTGTTTTTTCGAATGCTTCAAAAATAGCATCAAGACATACTCGGTGTGTACCATGTGGATCTGCGAGATCGCCTGCTGCAAATACTTGATGCGGTTTTACTTCATTGAGCAAGTCAATAATGATTTGTATATCTGCATCACCAAGTTTATTTTTTCGAATTCCTCCTGTTTCATAAAATGGCATGTCAAGAAAGTGGATATTTTCTTCCTTTAGCCCACAAAACATGGCTGCACTTCTTGCTTCTTGCTTTCTGATAATACCCTTTATATCTCTCAATTCTTTGATATCAGCTTGGTTATGATCTTTATTATCAATAAACTTGGTGACTTTTTGTACGGTTTTGGACAAATCACTAT
>JAKQLF010000278.1 GCA_029567325.1 Bacteroidota bacterium
GTTTTTTGATGAATACATTTGACTTGATTTTACCAATGACGGCACTAGTCAGGTATGACCAAAGCTACAGCAATATGGTAGGAAAATGGGTGTTGAATGCTTCTAATGCGGCTCGGTTTTGTTATGATTTTGAAATGCCCGACTCTTTACAAGCTTTGCCAAACATGAGGTCATTGACCAAAGGTGTTATTGCTTATGAAGGCATCATTCGTGAATCCTCATATAATGAGTTTAAAGGCATAACTCCTTTTGTGCAAGGTGATGGTCCTCAATGGGTGGCAGGCAATCCTGAATCAACGATGTTGTCTATTTATGGTAGTGGCCATGTTGGATTTTTCGGTGGAATTATAGACAGTACCAATGTGCCAATGATCTTAAAAATTGATTGTGTGAAAGCTGATTTTTTCCCAGAAAAGACTTCTTATCCAACATACCTATATTACAATCCGCATTCAAAAAAACAAAATGTGACCATAGATCTTGGCAAAGAAAAAGTAGACGTTTATGATAAAGTAAGTGCTAAGTTTTTAATGAAAAATGTCAATCAGTTGCAATCGGTTTTGATAGAACCGTACTCTTCCAAGTTATTGGTCTTGATCCCATCTGGTAAAAAGTATACTTCAACCAATGGAAATTTAGTAGCTGCGGATATTGTAATTGACTACAAGTATAATTAAAAAGGAATCTGGTCGCGAGATTTCCGTCTCTGGCTACGTCAGTGCTTTGGCCGAAGAGATAATCCTTTGCGATGACCATGATATTAATAATTCTGGTGCCGAGATTTCAGTCTCTAGCTATGACAATGCTCTGGCTACGACAATGTTTTGGGTACGGCCATGAGTTAGCTACGACCATGCTTTTGCCTATAACCTAAAGCCGAGGCACTAGGTTATTTTTTGACAATTGTCAAAAAATATAACATTTCTATAAGATTTAACATTCATTTGTATTTTTTAATATGTTTAGGACTTACATTGGCAACGATTTAATAGCCAATCAGTCATCTGAGAAATAGTTGCAATAACTGCAATCACTCATCTGTGCAATGCAGTGCCAATCTTATTCAAAAGTATTGTCTACTTGGAAATTTAATCTTTAAATAATAGGTGCTTTCAAGGCATCATTTTTTAAAATTGATCTGAGAACATTTTTTCCCATGATTTAGGCTCAGTTCAACATAAGTATTAAATCAGGGATGTTGTATTTATGGGAAGGATTGATAGAAAGTATCTGTTTGGATTACTACTCATATTAATATTTTTATTAATATGTTTATGGCAATCTACTGCGGATATTGAGACCATCAAAAGAAATCCTCCTGATTTAAAGCCAGAAACTTCCTATGCAGTGCTACTTGATGCCGCTACCAAACAGCCAGAAACCTATAACGCCCATTTATTACAATTAGCCAATATCCAAGCTTTTGATCCATCAATTGTATCCGTATAGTGAAAAACAAAAAAGTCTATATAGCAATCAGTATTATACTCATCTTGATCTTATTGGGTTTGAAGAAGTGCGACCTTATTGGAAGTAATTTCAACAGGACTTCAGGTATTTTTCAACCAACTAATATTGCATGTTATGTCCATGAGGATGCAACATTTATCTTAGGAATCAATCTTGCGAATGTATTGGAAGAATTATCATTTTTTGAATTAGTAAAAACACGCGTTTTCAAAGAAAAATTGCAACCCAGTTATAGAGACAATTTTCTTTTTTCTAAAATGATTGAGGACCCGATCCTTGCTGGTGTAAACACTAGCAGCAAAGCCATCTTTGTATTGGATGTGGGTAACAATGACAAAGAAATTTATACAGCTTCATATATTCCCTTATTGTCCATAGACAAATTCAAGTCATTCATTGCGACCAATTGGAAAGCGACTATTAATGAAAAGGATAGCTACACTTATATTAAAATCAATGATGGCTCAAGTCTAGCTTGGAATGAGAATATCGCTATATTTATTACCAGCAACCACAACTTTGACAAATTTGGATTGCTCAACCGAGTATTCAATGAAAGTAAGAAAAAATACTTTGACGATCAAGAGCAGTTTTTAGAAGAATTCAACCAATTTTCATCAGATTTTTATTTTTGGGCGGATTTGGCGTCATATGGTAGAAATCAATTACATGCTACAGGTAAGCCAGGTGAGATCAACAATAGATTGCTAGATGGCAATTACTTGAGTGGAAATGTAGATTTTGGTCAGGGCTTTGTAGACGCCAATATCCACACACAGCTGAATCCTACAATTGAAAAGTTTGTCAAATCGCTGTTCAATCAAAAAACATCCAGCAGCATATTTAAGTACCTGCCTGACAACAGGCAGAAGTCCTTTCAAGCAGTCCTTTCGCTCAATTTCAATGGCATCCTGAATCTTATGCTGACTTCTAAAGATTTGAAACTTCAAGCAAGGGATTCTTTAGCTGCTTATGGACTTATCATTGATGACTTTGACCAAGCTTTCACAGGGAATACAAGTTTTGTAGCCTACCCCAATGACACAACATATAAAAATTCAATAGCTCTTGGCCTTGAAATCGAAGACAAGACGCATTTCTTCAAAATAATTGAAGTGATGCAGGACTTGGGCAAAATAATTCCTGAGGAGGGAGGAACTTATAAAATGGTTGGCGGAGCTTACGTCCCATTTTTTCCAATTTATTTTACTTATCCAGACTTCAAACAAAGGATGATTGTCAAAGGCAACATGGTTTTTTTCTCTGCTGACAAATTTTTGATCGAGTATTTAAGGTCATCTGGAGGGGAAGAAAAATTACCTTCTCAAGAAATGGAGGGTGCATATTTTTCGCTTTCTGGGTATGAGAAACCTGAAGAAGTGAAAAAATACCTTCTTGAATACTCTGTAAAGAATTATGAAGTATCCTATAAAGAAAACAATTTCAAGATTCACCTTGATCTAGATAATACTCAAAAATCGGCTTTAAAACAAGTGTTTAAATTATAAACTATGGCTAACAATAATTCCACCCCAATGGTATTGAGTTTTAAAAATTGGATGTTCATTGCATTCGCATTTTTACTGTTGCAATCAGCTTGCAAACAAATCGACAAGGAGTCGAAAACTTCTTTTTCATTTAATAAAGAAAATGGCGGATCTACAGCCTTGAACCCTGCGCATCACTTGGAATTTGCTGCCAAGGCAAATCGATTTGAAGTAAAGCAACCACATCAGGCGTATAAACCAATTTCAATTGAATTGAAAAAATTGAAAGTTGACGGGAAATCCCTGGAAATTGCCTCAAGCCCTAATTTTGACATAAAGGACAATTCGCTTCATCAAGTTGCAGAAGATTATATTATTGAATACGTAAATGATGATAAAGGCTTACGTCAGAACTTTATAATAAATGGTGAAGGAGGTGATGAAGATATAAACTTTGAATTGGAACTAGGCGTGATCTCCGAGCTTGAAATGAGCAAAATCAATGATTTCGGAGTTGAGTTTGTTGACGGTAAAGGCAACTCGATGCTGACTTACAAAGATTTGATTACGTTTGATGATAACAATAAAATCCTAGACAGTAGAATGTCTTTTGAAAAATTGGGGGATGATCAATATAAGGTATTGATCAAAGGTAGTGGTAGAGATATAAGTTATCCAATTACGATTGATCCACTTATGACTTCCTTTTCTTCTTATGAATCCACAATGGCAGGAAACGAAACTGGAACTTCCGTCGAGGGCAAGTGTGATGTAGATGGAGATGGATTTTGTGACTTAATTGTTGGATCACCTGGTTTTATTAAAGATGGAATTTCAAATATTGGTAAAGTAGAAATATTTCTTGGTACAGCCACAGGAATAGATTTGACTGTTGCACCAAATTTTATTTTATATGGAGATACCTTGGTAAAAAAGGCAGGAACGGTAAGTTTAGGAGTTGGGCCAAGATTTGGGCAATCTATTTCATGTGGAATGGATATAAATGGAGATGGTGCTGATGATTTTATCGTAGGTGCGCCAAATGCTACTTATATAGATACAGTCGGTGGCGTCAGCGATACTATTACATCTGCAGGTTCGGCTTATGTCTTTTATGGCCCTACGTTGGGTTCAGATACCTTGTATGGAAATCAGGTCAACCTCAGGTTGGGCTCCACGGTTGCAGGCTTAGGTAATTTGAATGGCGATGCTTTTGCAGATTTCGCAATCGGAGCCCCGGGTTTCCAGAATAACAGAGGGTTGGTATTGGTTTATAGAGGACTCATGGGTGGGTTCACTGCTTCACCGACAGATTCTTTAAAAGGAATTCAAGAGGGTGAATTATTTGGAAGTGCACTTGCTGGAGTTAGGGATGTAGGAGGTGATGGTAGGGCAGATATCCTTGTCGGAGCTCACCAATACACCAATGGCACAGATACTGCAGCAGGTAGGGCAGCACTTTATAGAGGGCAAGCAGGAACCATGCCAGTAACTTCCGCGTGGCAAGCAATCGGCCCGCATAAGAATGCCTATTTGGGTTTTTCTTTAGCAGGTGGAGGAAATTTTAATGGAGTGGGTCTTCCTGATGTGCTTATTGGTGTCAAACAATACAATCAAGAATTTATTTCTACAATGACAGATACCATATCTGGTTATGGTTTGGGTACCGGCAATGGTGCTGTATACGTATACCAGGGGACAGTAACTGGGCTCAGTGCAACGCCTATTACTATTCTTAAAACTGATTTCCCTGCCAGTGGTTTTGGTTCTGCGGTTTCATATGCGGGGGATGTAGACGGAGATGGTTTACATGATGTAATTGTTGGAGCGCCCACTTTCACAAAGAATTTCAAAGACGAGGGCGCGAGCTTTGCATTTTATGGAAAAAATTTCCAAGCAGGGCAAGATATTACTTTTGACTGGTGTGCTGTTGGGGAAAAACAAGAAGCCAATTTTGGTTCATCCCTTACAAACTCGGGTTTATGTGTGGCGGATACCAGTACTATTTATGTAGGAGCTGTTGGCTTTCCTAATGCAGATAGTCTCCGGTCAGGAGCTGTATTTTCATACAAAGGTGACAGATGTGGCCTGATTAAAGTTGCTGAGCCAATGTTCACTTCTTTTCTTCCTGATACCATATTTAGCGTGGCTGGGCTTGACACATGTGGAGCTTTTGTTCCATTTATGTATCCAATGATTGGTGTCAATTGCCCTGACGAGGCAAGTTTATCCATTATCACAGCTATAGATTCAGGGGGATTTTTCCCTATTGGTGATAATTTAGTCACCTTTAGGATAGAGTCGGAAGGTAAAATTGTTGATTCTTCATTTATTGTCAAGGTATTTGATAATCAAGCTCCTGAAATACAAACATGCCCCACTACCGTTTCTATTATTTTAAATGGCACAGATTCCGAAGGAACAGTGACATGGGATGATCCCATTTTCGTTGACAATAGTTCATGTGCAGGTCAGACATTGACTTTGGTTCAGGAGAGCGGCCCGGCAAAAGGTTCTCTGCAGGGCATAGGAGTATATCCAATTGTGTATAAATCGACAGATGAATCTGGGAATGAGGCTTTTTGTACATTCAGAGTCGTTGTGAGAAAAAGTGGTGCCGATGGCCGAGATTGCAATGATCAAGCCATCAATGCCAATCTGATGATAGCCAAAAACACCAACCCAGCCGCCAATTTTGAGTATGGAGAAAATTTGTCTGACAGGATGAGGGGAAATCCTACGTTTGGTGTAGACCTTCTCATCAGTCTGTTTGAGTCAGTTTCTGGTATTTCCTTGCCTGGTTGGGTAAAAACAGCATTAGGCCAATTCGGAAACAATGTTGATCTCGCTTTTATAAAGTTAGAATTTCTATATGCACCTACCATTGATATAAGGTATGGAATGTTTTATGACATTGAGGAAGATTCACCAGCGGTTGCTTCGATGGATTATGTTGGACAGATTTGTGCATTCAAACCAGCTGATACATTTTTTGGTTGCAGAGATACTATAGACATTTCTACATCATTTCTTGTCGACCCTGCATCGTCCATTATGAGCGTCACGCCTGGAGGATTGAAGCAAACTTTGGGCATTTTTATGAGGGACTTTACATTTTCATGGCGAATAGGTATAAAAGTTTCTGGTTGTATAGGTATACCATTGTGTTTGCCATTTTTAGGGTGTGCAGGTTGTCTTGGTTATGAGGACTCTTTTGAATACGGAGTAGATGTTTTTGATCCCATAAATTTGCTTCCCGATGGCGGAATAAGGATACCAATTATCACCGCATGTGATGAAGCATTTATGCCAGGTGCCAGTATAGCTACTGCAATAGAATGCTCAGCTGGTTCTTCAGGTGGAGTTTCCTCGTTTATTGCTGGCTTAGTAACAGAATTGAGTGCAAATCAAGTACCAGGTGACCCTTTCTTTTATGATCAAGTGAATGACGAATTTGTTTTTGCTCCTAATAGAATTCCTTTATTAGGTAATAAAATTCCTGAAATGGATCTCAGATTTGGGAGGCTCACACAAAATGAAATGAATCCTTCTTCTGTAAATGGAACTGCATTGACAGTTTCTGGAAGAAATTATAATATGTTTTCTGCCACCTTGGATATTTTCTCTCTTTTATTCTATGCCTTACCTCAAAACATACAACAAGGATTTTGTGCGGCAGGTATTGATATTGGCACAAGGACCATCAATTTTGGAACCCCTAGTATTGATGAAATGGGTAAGTGTAGTGTGAAATTTTACAATACTTATCTTTCACTAGATGTACTGGACTTAAATGCAATACTTAGAGCCGAGTACAATGCTTCTTACAGTTTTGACCCGCAAATTACAATTGATTCAATGAACCTAGGATTTCCTACTTATTGGGAAAGGCCAGATGCAATGGTGCCAACATCGGGAACAAGCCAAAAAATTGAAAATGTTGGAATGGATGAAAATATTAGGTTTGTTGTACCAGATGGACTCACCGACCCATTCTTTATTAGCAACGAGTTTAGCGCTGAAGGAAGTTTTGTGGGACAGGATAGTAAAAGTCAGAAGTTGGATTTTGGAATTAAAATGTTTGAAATTGTTCCGGCATTAAGATTCCCTTTGAGTCTTGGACCACTTGTAAATCTTGGGCCTTACAACATCCTCACATTGAGCAATACCAATATTCGAAATTACAATGAACCCATTACCATTGAAGGATTCTCTGCAACCGTAAGTATGCAGCCCGATGACATTCCTCCAGTCATTTTCTGTAATGACACCACTGTTTTTGTAAATGCGGAGGGACTTGCCTTTCTAGATGCAGAAACTGCTTTTGATAGATTGGCTTCCTATGATTTACCAACTGGTGGATCAGGAAGTCTCAACCTCATTGATGTTTTCCCGGACACCATTTTCTGTTCTGATTATCCATCTACCATCGGTTATTTGGTGGTTGAAGATGATAACTGTAATTTTGATACCTGCGAATTTACTGTAACGGTAATGGACACCATAAGGCCACAAATTGGTTGTGTGGATTTAGTGGTTGCACTTGGTGCAAATGGCATGTATGTGCTCAACCCAGATGAAATTGCAGTAGGCGCTACTGATAACTGTAGCAATCTCACAATTACAGCAACACCCAATACTTTTACTTGCGCAGATGTTGGAATCCCCAGAAGTGTCACCATCACTGTTACCGACATCGCGGGTAATTCTAAATCATGTGTTACCACAGTTACGGTTGTGGATACTATGCAGGCAGACATCATTTGTCCTTTTTTACCTGCTTATCCAGCGGTTCGAAATACGCTTCCAAATTTTTGTGTCTACATTCCAAATGCAACAGAATTCAGGCCAACGGTCATAGCTAATGATTGTAATACTTTAGTTACCTATGTATTGAGTGGTGCAACAACAGGAAGTGGCAGCGATAATGTTGCAGGTGTATCATTCAACCTTGGTACGACTTTGATCACTTATACCGCAACCGATGAGTCTGGAAATACCAGAACTTGTAGTTTCTCCGTGATTGTCGAAGACAACGAAGCGCCTCAGATCGTATGCCCTGATGATGTTACCTTATCTACAAATGAAGACCTTGCAGATGATTATAATTGTACGACTGATCATACTTGGACTCACCCTACACCAGGAGATAATTGTACAACCATCAAAACTTATACAGTTACATATACCAGCCCAACTGGCGTAGAAACCACCGAGGACCTTACTGCCAGACTTGGTACAGGACTTCTGGATGAAACTAGAAATTTTGAACTAGGCACAACAAGTATAGAATATTTGGCCACAGACACCATGGACAACGAGGTTATCTGTATTT
>JAKQLF010000287.1 GCA_029567325.1 Bacteroidota bacterium
AGACCTGGGTTATTAAAAGTAACGTTATTTGCTCCACCACCTTCTACTTTTGTTGCGTCAGTATTGATGTTGTTATCACCAAATCTAGTTCTTGCTGCATATAGGTTATGTGGAATGGATTGGTTTCCAGTTACACCGTAACCAATTCTCAATCCCAAATCAGAGAAAACATCTTTATTGATAAAACTTTCTTCTATCAACTTCCATTTGGCGGCAAATGAAGGGAAGAAACCATATTGATTGTCACCACCAAATCTGGTAGAACCATCAGTTCTTAATGTTGCAGTGATCATGTATTTATCGCTAAACCCAACGTTGATTCTTCCAAAATATGACTGAATTTCATTGAACTCATTGCTTGAGTTGTTCAAAACAGAAATGTCTGCATCTCCTAGGTTGTTGATCATCACATCTAAGTCACTAGTACTATACCTTGCAGCAGCAGATCTCTTTTGTTTATTGTCAAAAGATTGATAAGAATATCCCAGTAAACCACCGAACGTGATATTTCCTGCAGTTTTATCATAAGTGAAATAGTTTTCCCAAATGTTGTTTGATATGTCAATATCGCTGAAATAAGCTCTTCCCAAACCAGCATTTGCCTCAGTAATCAAATCTTTAGAATAGGCAGCTTTTCTATTGGACAATGCTCTATCTGTACCTACTATGGATCTGAATTTTAAACCATCAGCAATAGTAATTTCAGCTTGTAAATTTCCTAAAGCCCTTAATGTATTTGTATTGTCTTTGGATAAATTGACAAATGCAAGAGGGTTGACTTCCGTAATACCTGGTTGAAAATATTCAGTTTTGTCACCATCTCCGTCAGCATCTTTCTCATCAAAAATTGGATTGGTTGGATTAAATTTCAAGATGTTTCCCATCAAGTCACCAGTAAATCCAATGTTTTCAGAAATAGGTACGTTTTTATCTTTGGTATTAGAAAGATTCATGAAGGTTGAGATTTTGACTTTATCACTCAAGAATGATTTTGTACCGTTAAAACCTGCAGAATATCTTTCTAAGGCAGAATTAAGGACAATACCATTTTGTTTGAAATAACCAGCAGAAAATCTGTAATTACTATTTGCATCACCTCCTCCGTAAGAAAGGTTGTGTTGGTTGGTTATACCTGTTCTAAATAATTCATTTTGCCAATCTGTGTCAAATCCTGTATTCTGACCACCTGCAGCTACGTATTCTGAGGCAGTTAAAAGATCGTATTTTTTTGTAATGTTACTTACACCAAGAGAATAGTTGTAGTCAACCGAACCTTTACCTTTTCCTCTTTTGGTTGTGATGAGTATTACACCATTGGCACCTCTTGAACCATAAATGGCTGTTGCAGAAGCATCCTTCAAGATATCGAAAGTTTCAATATCACTTGGATTCAAAAAGTTTAACTCCCTATTTTCTTTATCCCAAGATTTCCCACATTTATCATTCTGGTTTTGGCTTGGGGAAAATCAGTGCCAATTACATGTTAGACATCATAAAAAATGATTTAGACCATCATTTCAATATTCAAATTCCTACTGAGTACGTTGAGCTTGGATCTGTATAATATCCTCTATTTCAATCTTTTAAAAAAAATATAAAGTGAAAAATATTCTTTGTAATTTTTTGATTTTAATGATGGTTTTACCCGTTGTCATCACTGCTCAAAATGATTGGTTGATTTCAGCTGAGCCTTCTGAATCCCAACCATATTACGGTATCACTTCAGCCAATGGTATGATAGGTTTGATCTCTTCTCCCAATCCTTTTGAGGTTAAGGAGGTTGTTTTGGCGGGAGCTTATGATCTCTATGGTCGCGGTAGAGTCAGTAATTTTCTCAAAAGTTTCAATCTTTTAAATGCACAAATTGCCATTGACGGATCTCAGATTCAAAAAAATAATATTCAAAATTTTAAACAAAGTTTGGATATGCGAAATGGCTCCTTCACAACTACATTCAACCATAAAGGGAAGGCGAATATTTCTTATACCTATTACGCTTTAAGAAACATGCCATTTACGGTTTTGATGAATGTTTCCATTGAAGCAATTTCGGATATTGATGTTTCTGCAGCCAGTAAAATGGAAGCACCTGACGCCTTGCGTGATGTTCAGAATTATTATAATGAAATTGACCGGCCTCATACAACCATCAGTTTATTGACATCTTCTGCCAAAAGTCCAACAGGAAAAATCGATATGTGTGCAAGTAATTCATTCATATTCAAAGAACCACATGGTAATGAGCCCAGGATTATACACGAAATGTGGGACAATGCCATGCATCTGATGAAATTCAACAAAAAGATCAAGGCAGGAGAACAATATGAATTTTCGATCGTGGGTTCTTCAATTACTTCAGCTCATCACAGTGACCCGCTTAATGAAGCTGAGCGTTTGACCATCATTGCAAAATTAGAGGGAGCAGAAAGGTTGCTGCTCAAACACAACCTTGCATGGAATAAACTTTGGGAATCGGACATAGAAATATATGGAGATGAAGTGGTCCAGAAAGAGGTCAGATCAATGCTCTATCACCTCTATTCTTTTGTCAGAGCTGAAAGCCCATACAGTATTTCTCCGATGGGTCTTTCTGGTTTGGGATACAATGGGCATGTATTCTGGGATACGGAATTGTGGATGTTTCCAGCTTTGTTGGTAATGAATGCTGATTTAGCAAAATCTTTGATCAACTACAGATTTGATAGGTTGGAAATGGCGAAGAAAAATGCATTTACCAAAGGTTACAGAGGAGCAATGTTTCCTTGGGAAAGTGCAGATAGTGGGGCCGAGGAAACACCAGTTTGGGCTTTGAGTGGGCCATTCGAACATCACATTACAGCTTGTGTGGGCATTGCCGCCTGGAATTATTTTGCCGTTTCCAGGGATACCACTTGGCTGAAGACAAAGGGATGGCCTTTATTGGAGCAAACAGCTGACTTTTGGGCAAGTAGGGTAGAACGAAAAGGACCCAAGCAATATGAAATCAACAATGTAGTGGCAGCTGATGAGTGGGCAGAAAATGTCAATAATAATGCTTTTACAAATGCTGCCGCAATTACAAATCTACAGTTTGCAGCAAAAGCTGCGAAAATCTTGAATATTCCTGTAAACAAAGATTGGGAAGTTGTTGCTGCAAATATTCCCATTTTTAAAATGGAAAATGGTGTCACTAGAGAACATGATTCTTATAATGGTGAACCAATAAAACAAGCTGATGTCAACCTTTTGGCATATCCTTTAAAAATTGTTTCTACGCCAGCACAAATTTTGAAAGACCTTGATTATTACTCTACCAGGGTTCCTGATGAAGGTACTCCTGCAATGACTCAATCCGTTTTTAGTTTATTGTATGCCCGATTAGGTGATGAAACCAAAGCTTATAAATTTTTTTTAGAGGCTTTTCAACCCAATTTACTTCCACCTTTTAATGTCATTGCAGAAACCAAGGGTGGAACTAACCCTTATTTTGCCACAGGAGCGGGAGGAGTTTTGCAGGCTGTACTTATGGGCTTTGGAGGTTTGGAAATTACGGATAATGGACTCAAACAAATCCAATCAGTTTTACCAAAACATTGGGAAAAGTTGGTTTTGAAAGGTATAGGCCCTGATAAAAAAACTTATACTATTAAAAATAACTAAACCCTCACCACCTTAGATACGTTTCTATTGTAAAATCACAAATTGCTGATTTACAATATGTAACAAAGTGATTTTATGGTAAGAGTTAAGTACTTAATATTCCTAAAAACCGTTTAAAATTTCCTGAAGCACTAAACCTAGGCCATATTGGTGTAAATTTCCTGGATGTCCTCATCATCCTCCATTTTATCCAACATTTTCTGGATATCTGCCATCTGATCTTCCGAAAATTCTTGTGGAGCATTGGGGATTCTTTCAAGTTTTGCACTTGCTACTTCAATTCCTCTTTCTTCAAATGCTTTCACCAAGGTACCAAATTGAGTGTAGTCACCATACGCATAAAGTGTATCGCCATCTTCCTCCAATTCGTCTAAACCAAAGTCAATCATTTCCAATTGAAATTCTTCTAAATCTAAACCTGCTGGCTTTTGAAATTCTACAACGGTTTTGCGGTCGAATAAAAATTCTAGAGAACCAGTTGGCACAAGCGTACCGCCTGCTTTATTAAAATATGATTTTACATTAGCCACGGTTCTTGTTGGATTATCAGTGGCACATTCTAGTACAACCTGAATACCATGAGCTCCTTTACCTTCATAATTGACCATGACCAAATCATCAGAATCCTTTCCTTCAGCCCTTTTTATGGCAGCTTCGACGTTGTCCTTAGGCATATTATTAGCTTTAGCCATGTTGATGGCCAATCGCAATTTTGGATTCATAGTAGGATCGGGACCACCTTCCTTTGCAGCTATGGTTATTTGTCTTCCCAGTTTAGGGAAAATTCTGGACATATTACCCCATCTCTTTTCTTTGGCCGCTCTGCGGTATTCAAATGCTCTTCCCATTAAATTATTATGTTTGGAGCGCAAAAATAGAAATCTTCCCAGTAACTAAAAAATTAATCAAACTTTTGAATTGATAATTATTTAAAAGAGTTTGAAAGTTCATAAAGTATAAAGTTTATAAAGTTTGGGTTTAACTGTTTATTTATTTAATCACCCATTTTTTGCGAACGCTACGAAATTGCAAGACGACTGAATTGCAAAACTACTGAATTGTCTGAATTGCAGAAACCCTTCATTGTCCAAACACTGCTTTCAGACAAACTTACAATTGAACATTATCAGTCTTCAAAAAAAAATGAAAAACTGACCGCTGACAGCTGAAAACTGATAGCTCGTAGCTCATGGCTCGTTGCTCGCTGCAAAATGACAGGAAATTTTTTCCCCAATTACTTGCCTCATTATCAAAATTTTATAATATTTGTAGATGAAAAATTTATTGATTACCCTTTAAAAGTATTTCTATGAAAAATGTTATCGAAAAACAACGCTGTCAGGTATGCGGTGATGAAATGAAAGGCCGAAGAGATAAGAAATTTTGCTCCGATCAGTGCCGTGTAGAACACCATAATTTTCAAAATCGAGACGTTTCAAAATTCATGACCAACATCAATAATTTGTTGCGTAAAAACCATCGAATTTTAGAGAAACTAAATCCCAAAGGAAAGACCAGAGTTTCCAAAGCGCATCTGCTTGATGAAGGTCTCAATTTCAATTACTTTACCAATATGTATAAAACCAAAAATGGTAAAGCTTATTACTTTGTGTATGATCAAGGGTACATCGAAATTGAAGATGGTGTGTTTACCCTTGTCCAAAAGCATGAATACGTAGATTAAGTTTGGTCGTTGTTGTTTAGTATTGTCAACATCAATAGCTGATTTGAATAAACTACTTAGAAGATGGAGTTGAATGGAGCGAGTTAAGCAGAAACCAGAATAGGTTCAATTTCATTAACCCCGTGCGAAGCTCGGGGGATCAAGTTCCTAATTTCTTACAACCCCGAATTGGGGTTGAATAAAGCTCCATGTTGATTCACGCTTAGAAAGATTTTTTCTATGTGTCAGTTTTGAAGTGATATTAGAGGCTGCAAATAGTAGAAAGACAAATATTTATTGCAAATTGAGTGGGGCCTGAGTTGTATGGTCTAAGTGCATATTCTCGAACCAATGAACTTAAATATGTGCACTTAATTGAAAGAAACTATCGATTCAAAGCGGTTAGTTTTGTTAATTCATTATATATTACAAAAAAAATTAATTTGTTGTATGCGCATTTACAGCATTATTTATATATTTGTAAATTGTAATGTAATATTCATCAACAAAACTAGGTCTCATGGTTAAGAATTTATCACTTTTATTAATGTTTTGTACGGCGTCGCTCTCCGCGCAATACGTACATCAATCTGCGAAAAAACAATATGAGTTGGGTGTTTATGACCTTGCCTTGAGCTCATATTTGACAGCAGAAAAGTCAGGAAAACTTTCGGCAGACGAAATGGCGATCATGGCTGATATATACAGAAAATCAGGACACGTTGATCAATCATTGCAGTATTATGCCAAAGCAGAAGCATTAGGTAATGCTCAAAATCCTTTCCAAATGGCTTTTGCAAAGACATTGGTTGGTGTTGGAAATTATACTTTGGCTTTGGAGAAACTATCTTTATTACCTGAAAGTAAAGAAGTTAGCCACCTCAAAGCACAAATAGAATATGCCCAGGCTACTTCTAAATCGCCGGCTAAATCGCTTGAGATCAATAAATTCATCGGATCATCGAGTGCGGAATTTGCATTAACTGTGGTAGACGGTCATTTTGTTTTCAATACTTATAATAAATTGAAAATGAGCCCAAGGAGCAGCAAAGCTGTAGAAGGCCAAATAGGCTTTGCATTGGCAACAATGGAAAATGGTACTGAAACTCCTTTTATAGAAGGACTTGCCAATCGTTTGAACATAGGCGCTATTTCATTCTCAGAAAACGGCAAATGTGTCTATACTAGATCAGTTCCCCTTTGTGAATACGAAGCTTGTAGAAATATAGGTGCGAGCTTATACATTGCAGATTTCCAAAAAGGAAACATCAGCAACGAACGTGGATTGAATGTAAATAAACTAGGTGTTTCCAATTTTGATCCTTCAATTTCTGCAGATGGGAAAACCATCGTTTTTGCCTCAGATAGAGCAGGTGGTTTTGGCGGAAATGATTTGTATGAAATAAAGTGGAATGGTAAGGACTGGAGTGAACCCATCAATCTAGGTAGTGAAGTGAATACAGCTGGTGATGAACAGAGCCCACACATTAGTAATAATCTATTGTATTTTGCTTCAAATTACCATTTAGGTTTAGGTGGATTTGATTTATTTGAAGCTCGAAAAATCAGTGGTGTTTATGGTCAAGTAAATAATATAAATGGTGTAAATAGTTCTATGGACGAAACTTATCCATTTTTAAATAAAGCAACGGGTGATTTGTATTTTACTTCAAATAGAAATGCGGTAGAAAGAGAAAATATTTATTTCGCTGCATTGAATGAGCAACCTCTTGCAGCAGCTACAGAACAACCTTCAGCATTTGTTTTGCCTGCATTTAATAATCCCAAAGTAATGGCAACTTCTGGAGAAATAGATGGCGCAAGAAGGGTGAGTATTGGTACAGTGATTACAAAAAGTTTGACAAATGTTTTCTATATTCAGATAGCAGCGTTCAATAAAAAGAATGTAAATGACTTTGAAAAATTCCGTGACCTTGTAAAGTTTGGAAATATTTATAAGTTTGACATAGGTCAGGCAGTTAAAGTAAGATTGGGCTACTTCGTGGATGAAGTTGAAGCCAGATCTGTGCTTACTAAAATAAAATTGAAAGGTTATCCTGATGCTTTTGTGGTGTCCAATCCATTGAATACTTCAGATATGGAGTTGGTATTATCAACGTATGATGCAAATAGAGCGAATGTGCAACCTTCTGAACCAAAAACAGATCAAAAACAAACTGAAGCACCAAGGGTAACTACCAATCATAATGATAGTAACATTTCTTACAAAATCAGGCTGGCAAGTTATGAGGACCCCATCTGGTTTGATCTCAAAAAAGTGAACGATCTTGGTCATATTGAGCAGTGGAGTAAAGGGACATGGACCATTTTTGTAATCAGCGGATTTAAGAATTATCAAGATGCTGAACAAGCAAGAGTAAAGGCAGTTAACCGTGGGTTTACCAGTGCAGAGGTTGTCATTGATAATGGCGGCGTCATAGAGAGCATTAAGAAAAATTAGTCGGTTTTATAAATGAAATGAGCCACTCAGACGTCAAATCTGGGTGGTTTTTTTATTAAATATACCTAGAAAAATAAAACTTTATTTTCAAAAAAGCATAATTATTAAATGCCTTGTTTGAATAATAATCTGATAAAAAATCATTTATAATTGGTTGTTTTCTTTCATATATTTTCAAGGATTTTGATCTTCAAATAAACACATTTCAAGAGTAAGGACACAAAAAAAAGCGCTTTGAAAGTATCAAAGCGCTTTTTTTATATAGTTTTTAGTTTATAAACTACTTGTTTGGCTGAGGAGTATACCTTAAATACGGTTTTACTTCGTTAACGCCTTTAGGAAACTTTAAAATTGCATCTGCTGTGCTTACAGAAGGTACAACAATTGTATCATCTCCATCTTTCCAGTCAGCAGGTGTGGCAACAGAATATTGAGCAGTAAGTTGTAATGAATCAATGACCCTTAAAAGTTCTGTAAAATTTCTTCCTGTTGATGCAGGATAGGTGAGGGTAAGTTTCACTTTTTTATCTGGCCCTATTATAAATACAGAACGTACAGTCGCTTTCTCCGATGCATTGGGGTGAATCATATCGTAAAGTGTAGCTACCGTCCTATTTTCATCCGCTATGATAGGGAAGTTCATTTTTACGTGATTGATCTCTTCAATATCTGGAATCCATCTATTGTGGCTTTCAAGATTATCTACAGAAACTGCAATAACCTTCACACCTTTTTTTTCAAATTCTCCCTTTAGCAGTGCTGTTTTACCGAGTTCGGTAGTGCAAACAGGCGTAAAATCTGCTGGATGTGAAAACAATAGTCCCCAAGAATCGCCAAGCCATTCATGAAAATCAATGTGTCCTTGAGTTGTGTCAGCTTGAAAATTTGGTGCTATATCTCCTAATCTAATTGACATATTCTAGTAATTTTATAAAGTTAGTAATACTTTAAAAACGTGTACTAAATTTTAAAGTTCAATTTTGCTTGCAAAATTTCTTTTAACCTAAAATACTGATCAACTGGTTGGCCAATTCAGCACCAACTTTCTCCTGAGCTTCAGCAGTTGAAGCGCCTATGTGAGGAGTCAAAGATACTTTAGGATGCGTTAAGATGTCTTCACGTGGAGTAGGCTCGTTGTCAAAAACATCGATGCCAGCCGCAGCAAGTTTTCCGCTATTCAAAGCCGCCAACATGGCATCTTCGTTTACTACACCACCTCTTGAGCAATTGATCAAAATAGCACCATCTTTCATTTTTGCAAACTCAGCTTCATTCATGATAGGCTGTGCCAAACCAGGAACATGCATAGATAGAAAATCAGCTTTGGCCAATACATCATCTATGCTAGATTTCTGAATAGTGATCGTTGCTTTGTATTGACTGTTGCCAATAGTAAGATCTACGCTTTCAACAAATGGATCAAATGCAACAACTTCCATTCCCAATCCAAGACCCATTTTCATAGTCTCTTGACCTATTCTGCCCATGCCAATTACTCCAAGCGTTTTGCCCTCGATTTCAATACCTTTTGCATAAGCCTTTTTCAAAGCATTAAATTCAGTCGCACCTTTTGAGGGCATGGCTTGGTTTGATTTGTTTAAAAATCTCACTATACCAAGCAAATGACCAAAAACCAATTCAGCTACTGATCTTGAAGAAGCAGCTGGTGTATTGATAACTTTTATTCCTTTTGATTTTGCATATTCAACATCTATGTTGTCTAGACCAACACCGCCTCTTGCGATGACCTTTAGATTTGGACAAGCATCAATAAGATCTTTTCTCACTTTGGTTGCACTTCTTACACAAATTGCGTCGTATGCATTGAGTTTTTCAATCAATTGATCTTGTGGAATGTTGTTCATATCCACTTCAAAACCAGCAGCTTCAAGCATTACTTTACCTGATTCTTCGATTCCGTCATTCACTAATATTCTTGCCATTATAGTATTTTTTAAATTTGAGTGCAAAGAAAGTCAAAATCATCTTAAGTCTCAGAACTGAGCACTCCATTTTTACATGTATTTCACGAATTGATAAAAATTTAACTATTTGACGTAGTTAATAGTTGTTTAACTGATAAATACGTTATATCTTTGTTTTTATGAATGTTCCATTTTTACTTCGGCTATTATCCAATTTTCCAAAAAGAGTAGGGTTGTCAACCTGTATTTTATTGCATTTGTTTGGTTTTAATCTTTTTGGTCAAGGTGATGTGAAACAGCAAGTAGAAAATCATGATTCTATCCTAATGACTTATTATGAAAGTGGAGATTATCAACAGAGTAAAACGTATGCTTTAGATATTTTAAAAGGGGATAGTCTGAATCAAGTTACTTTAGGAGTACTCGCACAGATATATGAGTCAGAGCAAAACATCGCAAAGGCTATCAAATATAATTCTTTGCGTTTCAAGTCAGACAGCACGAATGCAAAGATTTGCAGGAAGTTGGGGCAGTTGTATGCTGAAGCTGAAATCATTAGAGAAGCGCAATATTATTACAGATTGGCCAATAGATTAAATAGCCGAGACATTTTGGCAATAAAAGGCCTCATAGACATTTACATGCTTACAGAAAACTTAACCAGCGCTGATTCTCTCATTGCAGTAGGAATGGAAATAGACAGCAGTAATGTGGGCTTACTTTTAGCGCGGGCTAGAGTTTCTTACAAAACCAAGTATATGAATCAGGTTGTTACTGCATTGGACAAAGCAGGAAACATGACCAATTTGAATAATTATTATCTTCGAATGTTGGGTTATGCAAATTTGCAAATTGACTCTTTGGATAAAGCTGTACATTGTTTGAGGTCGGCTTTGGAAACTGATCGCAACCCAGAATTCACTTATTATTATCTGGCTTTAGCCCATGAAAGATTGAAAGAACCAACGATCGCAGCAAAATATTATGAAGAAGCCATCGAAGCGGGTATTTCTAAAGAACTTCATACTTACTATCAGCGTTTGGGAATGCTGATGGTGCGGGAAGAAAAATATAAAGAAGCTTATGCTTATTTGTCAGAAGCATTAAAACTAAAGAGAGATCCAATTTCTCTGTACTTTATGGCCTTGACTTGTGATCACCGTTTCAAAGACAAGTCAAAGGCATTGACTTATTTTAAAGAAGTACTTAACAATCCCGGCATGTTGGATAATGCTATGTTGTCTTATGCTAAAGCAAGAACTCAATTGCTGGAAGAAGAAATGCACCAAAAAAAATCCAAACCGTAGTCATCAACGTTTTCCTTTTCATTTTTTACAGACCATTCAACCAAGTATTCAACTTGCTTGAACATCTATTTACTTCAAACCTTATTTAAGGTCTGCTTTTAAAATTTAGTATTCAAATAAAATTATATTCTGATACATCAATATATTCATGATTTATTGAATATGGAATTGAGTATATTGTATACCTTTGCAAAATAAAATAAGGATTATGAAGCGCAAATATAAATCTCATCCATGGCACGGTATTGATCCGGGGCAAGCAGCTCCAGATATTTTGACTGCATTTATTGAAATCATACCTAGTGATACTGTAAAGTATGAAATTGATAAAGAGTCAGGTTACTTGAAGGTGGATAGACCTCAAAAATTTAGCAATATTGTACCGGCACTTTATGGTTTTATACCTAAAACTTATTGTGCTGAAAAAGTAGCAAAGTTGTGTGAAGAAGCAACTGGCCATACCAATATCATCGGTGATGAGGATCCATTGGATATATGCGTGCTAACAGAAAGAGAAATTACCCACGGTGACATCATTGTGAGAGCCATTCCGATCGGTGGTTTCCGCATGCTGGATAATGGCGAAGCGGACGATAAAATCATCGCTACACTGATGTATGATGAAGTTTATTCTGCTTGGACAGATATTGATAAAGTACCTCCTGGTGTCATCAACAGGCTCAAACACTACTTCCTTACTTACAAACAACTTCCTGACGCTCCCTCAAAAATTGAAATCGCAGAGGTATATGGGCGAGAAAAAGCGCATGAAGTGATCAAAGCAAGTATGCAGGATTATAGATTACACTTTGGCAAGAAGGAATATGTGATCACTCCTTAGGAGGTACAATTCTTTGCATAGTTGCTTATAAATAATGTAATAAACTATGCTTTCTGGTTTGACAAAGTTAAAAAAAACGTGGTGCTCTGTGATTTTTTAATTTCTTTTGTGTGTCTGAAGAAAGAAATATGGATTTTGATAAAGAACATTATTACAAAATTCCTGAAAAGGTATCATTTGATTTTGATCAAAGGCGGTTATTGTGTGTAGTAAAGCGTGAGCAATATGGAGAACAGCCTCAAGCTACATTAGCAGCTATTTCCAAAGCAATTAAATTGACATTTGATCAAGACGTAGCTGTTGTGGTATTGGAAAAGGATCAGAAAATCTCCTTGGGTGAAGCATTGGTAAAATTTGATGTGGTCATTTATTTTGGGGTTAATCCTGAACATACCGGACTGAATATTGATGCAAAACTTTATCGAATTTTCAGTATGGAACGTGTACAATTATTGATAGCACACAACCTCATTGATATAGCAGGTGATAAAAACAAAAAGTTGTATTTGTGGAAATGCCTACAAATGCTTTTTGAAATGTAATTCAAACATTCTGAGAAACTATTAATTTGAAAATCAGAAAGTTAGAATGAAATCTTCAATGACTCTAGGGAAAAATTCATGTTCGATCTCGAGGACTTTTTTGGCTATCATTTCGGCACTATCTTCCGCATCAAGCTGAACTTTTCTTTGAAAAATAACTCGACCTCTATCATATTCTTCATTGACTAAGTGGATTGTAATACCACTTTCAGTTTCTGAATTGGCCTTCACAGCTTCATGTACGTGGTGACCATACATGCCTTTTCCGCCATATTTTGGGAGTAGGGAAGGGTGTATGTTGATGATTCTATCAGGGAATGCTTTAATGAGATATTCTGGTAACATCCAAAGAAAACCAGCAAGTATTATAAAGTCAATGCGCTCTTTCTTTAATAACTTTAAAAAGTCTTGACTGTTGTAGAAATACGATCGGTCGAATGCAAATTTGTGGAGGTCATATTCATTGGCAAGGTCTAAAACCTTAGCCTTGGCATTATTGCTCGCTATGAGTTTTACATGAATATCTTCATTCGTTGAGAAATATTCAACTATTTTTCTAGCATTACTTCCAGTTCCTGAAGCAAGGATGGCAATATTTGTCACAAACTATTGCTTTAAAATTTCAAAATACTTGGATTGTGATGGGTTGATTCTCATCAATAAATCGTGGATGCGTGTTTTTTGATTACCATCCGCTACTTTGAAAATTTCAACCAGTTCTGCTCTTTTAGCATCAGCAAAGATTTGCAAAGCCAGACAATTGGGATAAGATTGGAAAACTTGATCCAATGCATTGATATTACTTACCAAAATTGCCCTTTGTTTATCAGGGTCTAAATACATATTATCCATAATCTTACGGTGATAATCAAAACTAAAAGCCCTTACTGGTCTTACTCTTGTATCTAGAAAATCATTGACTATCCAATATTTATTACGAGTCACTGTGAGCCCACTGCTCCAGCTTGGATCACTATTCTGCATACTTGCCGGTAGAGCACTTCTCACCTCGCGAGCCATAATAAAATAATCTTCGCCTCCGTAAAGACTAAAACTATCATAATCTAAGCCTAGGATGATGTAAGCATAGAAAGTGAATGTGCTACTTAAATTGTCGTAGAAAATGTTATCAGACTTTTGTAAAACCTGGCCCACATTAAAGGAGAAACTAAAATTGGCATCTGTAAAACTGAGCATATCAGAATCATACATCGTTTTGTATACCGGCCGTGCTGTTTTAATAATGATATCAGCAACGTAATTATTAAGACTTGGCTCTTCTTTGATGATTATTTGTATCGAACCTTTTATTTTTTCGTGAGGCGCATATTCATCATTTGTCCATTTTGTTCTGTTTAAAAACTCTGAAATGGTTAATTCTAGGTTTCTGAAAATTTGTGCGTCAGAAAGCATGGAGGTATTTGATTGAGTCACATTGACCTTGATGTCAAATTCTTGGGCATCAAGGCATAAATTGGAAACCAATATCCAGAAGAGAATCAAATTATATCTTAATGTACTTTTTATAAATTCGCGCAACATATTTGAGTTTAAAAGCTTCACTTCTATACGAAGTTGTGAATTGTTTTATTTTTCGATCAGGTGAGAAATTAGGAATTCGACGATGTCTTTGGCCACTTCTGTTTTTGATTTGAGGTCAAAGCTGTTTACTTTTCCTGAGGTTTCTATGATTTTGATTTTATTAGTATCGAGTTTAAAGCCCGCTCCTGGATCATTCAATGAATTAAGGACTAAGAAATCGAAGTTTTTTTTCTCCAATTTCTTCAATCCATTTATTTCTTCATTTTCAGTTTCTAAAGCAAAACCAACATGAATTTGATGAGGTCTTTTTTGAATTCCAAGTTCGTAGGCTATATCCCGATTTTTTACAAGCGTTAAGTGAAACTCAGAATCATTTTTCTTAATTTTTTGTGGGGCTACTTCGCTGGGTCTATAGTCAGCAACAGCAGCCGCAAAAATGCATACATCGACCATTGGGTGCAGTTGTTGACAAGCGGTGTACATTTCTTCTGCTGACATGCAATTTGTTACACTTATTCCGATGTGGTTGATGTCCAATTGATTTGGGCCGATGACAAGTTCTACCAAACCGCCTTTATTTGCAATAGTTTCAGCTAGGGCAAGGCCCATTTTTCCTGAGCTATGATTACCGATAAACCTCACAGGATCAATGGCTTCATAAGTTGGCCCAGCGGTGATAAGGAACTTTTTACCTGCCAATTCATGGCTTGTTTCCAACATTTGTTGAAGGTAGTTAAGAATTTCTTCAGGTTCTGCCAATCTACCTTCACCAATCAGGCCACTAGCAAGTTCACCATATTTAGCATAAATGATTTGATTGCCGAATGATTGAAGTTTATTTAAATTTTGAACAGTTGATGGGTGTTTGTACATATCTAAGTCCATCGCTGGACAAAACACAACAGGGCATTTGGCAGAAAGATAAGTCGCAAGCAGCATATTATCACAAATGCCGTTGGCAGCTTTTGCTATGGTATTTGCACTTGCTGGCGCCACAATAATAATGTCAGCCCAAAGCCCTAAAGCCACATGATTGTTCCATGTATCATCTTTAAAAAAATCTACTAAGACTTCATTTTCGCTGAGTGTAGCAAAAGACAAAGGTGCTACAAAATGACAAGCTGCGGGTGACATGATAACTTTCACCTCGCAGCCTGATTTTTTTAGTAATCTGACCAATAAAAGAGATTTGTAAGCGGCAATGCTTCCTGACACTGCCACAATGATCTTTTTACCAGTCATTGTTCCCATTTTATTTTCTACTCACCTGTATTTTCAGGAGCGTTTTTGTATCTGAATGTAAATTCGTCATTCATGAACTCTTCGATTGCGATGATAACCGGATTTGGTAATCGCTCATAAAATTTTGAAATCTCGATTTGTTCTTTGTTTTCGTGAATTTCCTCGATCGTATCAGTGCTTACTGAGAATTCATCCAATTTGGTATGTAATTCATGTTTGATGTCAACAGAGATTTGATTCGCTCTTTTGGTGATTACAGCAAGTGTTTCATATATATTTTTACTTTCTGTCAAGAATTTCTTTACGTCTCTTGCTCTGATGTTTGGCTCTAAAGACTGTACTTTTGATTTAATATCTGTCATGCTCCTAAATTTTTTAATTGAACTAAGCTTTTTTCCAAAATTTGTTTTACATCATTTTTGAATGACTTCTTGGAAATTTTTTCTAAATATTTATTGCAAAGTGTTACGGTTTCATTGTAGCGCTCTTCTCTTTTTTCTATCACAGAGTTACTCGCCAATTCGTAACTTGATTTGATCATTAAAAATTGTGCTTCCTCTTCAAATGAAGACCCTGGAAAATTGCCGAGGTGATTTTGAAAGGATCTTACTGCTGATTCAAAATAACCCATATCAAAATATTGCTGCGCTTGATTGAAGGATTTTTGCTCCAATTTGGCCCTCATTTCATCAATCAACTTATTACATTGTACAATCCTTGGACTATTTGGATATGCATTAATAAATTCCTGAAATTCTTCAATCGCCTTTACAGAAGGTGTTTGATCCAATCTGAATGATGGCGAAAGTTTATATTTTGAAAAAGCTGACATGAAATAAGCCTCTTCTCTTTTTGGACTATTTAAAAAAGTTGTACAAAAAGTTTTAAAATATTGAGAAGCAGTGGTAAAATCCGAGGTGTTGTAGTAGGTATATGCAAAGTTGAAATAGATATCCTCTGCTTCTGCTTTTCCTCTGAAATATTGTATAGATAGTTCGTATAAAGCTTGAGCGTTGTAATTGTCACCATCTTTAAAATACTCATGTGCTTTTTTGAGTATCATTTCTGGATCATTACTAGTCCGTATTTTCTCAAATTCTGTAGAACAGCTGGTTACAATAAGCAACAAACAAATTATAAAATATGAAAATATATATCTCTTTACAGCCACCTGCGATTTTTTAAACGTGCAAAATTAATATTTTTCTTGGAAAACGCTCGAAAATTTTAAAATAAGACCTTGCGAAGTCGTGTTTAATGATTTATTAACGGTTGAAAGCTACTATTTTTTTAAACTCAGTTAATCGCTTTCAAAAAAAAACCCTGACACTTTGAGAGAGCCAGGGTAAAATCAAGAGAATTACAAAACTTAAATCTTTATAATCTTATAGACTGATGTTCTATTTCTGTATGCAAGTTTAACAAAATAAATTGAATTTGGAAGAGCTTCGGTATTCAATTGTATTAAATATTTTTCTTTGTTATATTTAATGTATTTGCTTTCAGGTAATTTTTGGCCATTGAAGTTATATAACTCAATGTTAAAATCTTCGATTGCGCCGTCTGTAGATTCCAGATAAATATATTCTGAAAATGGATTTGGGTAAATCTTTATTCCGAAGTCCTCAAGTTCCTCATTGTTTGTCAACAAGAAAGATTTTTGAATTTGGCAGTTGCTAGCGTCAAAAACAGTAAGGACAAAATTGCCCTCTGTAACGTCATCAAATATAGGCACAGATTTGAATGTTCTTCCTCCATCCAGCGAATATAGGTATGGTGGTTTACCTCCTGTTACTGTGAAAACCACCTGCAATTTCCCATTTACTTTTTTAACGATGGTGTCCACCACAACTTCCATTGGAGGTTGTATACCTAAGTTTACATTTTTACTTTGTAAACATCGTGTTCCAATGTCTTCAATGGTCAATACATAAAAACCAGGGACAAGGTTTGCGACATCTGAGGCTGTTTTATTACCATTGATATAAAAATTGTATGTGCCGCTGCCTCCAGAAGCCTGCATCACCACTCTGCCTGATGGATTATCACTGCAGAAGGCATCTAAAATTAAAAAATTGGTTTCCAATCCGCCCACTTGAGTATTGAAAATAGGTTGTGCTAATTGGTCTGTGCATCCTCTTGAGTCTGTTATGGACACAAAAAACTTACCAGTCCCTTGACCGACAAATGTATTTTGGGTGCTAGAGATATTACCAACTGTATACGTAATTGGTGCTGTACCACCTGTCGCCATTACAATAATTTTACTGGTGTCTGGGGCAAAACATGGCATTTGAGTAGTAATAACACTGTCTATCCTTAAAGGATTTGGTGCAACAATGTTGACTTCTTTCTCAAAAACACAGCCTGTGCTGTCTTCAATGTAAAGCGTGTATTTATTTGGTGCCAGGTTTGTAAATTCACCTGTTTTATTCAGCGTGCCTCCCATTAAGTAGGAGTAAATTTTTAAACTATCTGAAGGGCCAACCCTATAAACTCCATCAGTACGCCCAAAGCAAGACGGCTGGATCAGTGTTTCTGGTATTTTGTTTAAGAATTTTTTCTTTTTGACTTCAAAGACAAGCGAGTCTGTGCAACTATTGGCATCCCTTACCACAACTTTATAAATGCCTGAGAGGACATCCAAAAATACGCCCGAATTGTTACTAGGGAAGTTGGTGAGACTATATTGGTACCCATTTGCATTCACCACACCACCTTTTGCCTTGATGGATACTCCTATATCTGAAGTTAATTCTTCACAGCCAAAATAAGATATGAGCGGTTTTTCAATAACCAGATCATCTGGCTCAAAAAGAAAGAAGTTAGTAGAATCTGATTTGCCTTGACTATCAACTACCTTCAATTTATAGCTACCACCACTAAGACCCGTAAATAAACTCGTATCTCTTTGAGCCCCATTGATGAAGTATGCGTAGGGGGGAAGACCTCCGTCAAACAATAATTCCAAACTTCCTGTTGGAACACCAAAACACCTTGGAAGCACTCGGCTTACACCAAGTAATCTCAATGGTGGAATTTTGGAACATTCTGGTGCCTTGTTGGATACGGTAAGATTAAATCTAGATGTTGACAATATTTCTGACATGTATGCCACTTGCTCAGCAGTGAAAGCATTGATGCAAGAATCTGCCGTGTAGTCCATATAATTCATAAACATATCGCCAAGATTACTACAACTCAATTTTGGGTGAACAGGACATCCTACGTTTGCGGTATCTTGAGGTGGGGTGTCCGTAATGCCATCATCGTTATCGCAACCATCTTCGCCCCAAATGTGTTTCAAGCCAAGGAAATGCCCAACTTCATGAACAAGTGTTCTGCCGGCGTTATAAGTATTCTCTGAACCGCCAAAGTTTTTGACATTGATGACAACGCCATCGAGGATTTCATCCGGTAGTGAGGTAGTCGAAGGAATGTATGAATATCCAAAATTTCCATCTTCCAATTTTGTGACGTAAATATTGAGATAGTCTGACCTAGGCCAGCCCGTTGCCTCCTTGATAGCAAATTCATTTGCTGTAAAAGGCAAACTTGACGAATATCTGGTAATGCCTTCAGTACTTACTCCAAAAGGGTCTATTTGGGCTAAGCAAAAATAAATATCAAGGCCTCCAGTTGAAAAGGAGTCAGGTGTTTTGGTGGAATCTAGATTGTATCTATTGAAATCCCTGTTTAAAACAGCAATTTGATCACGGATGACATCCGCAGAGATATTGTCTTCAGTACCAACTTGTTGTCTGGGAGTATGAACTACCACAACATGTACAGGTATGATAGTAGTTGACTTTTGTGTCCGAGTTTTTACTTCACGAGTTGCAAATTTCAAAAGAGAAGAATCGATAGACCCTTTCAACATAGGTTGTGCCAACTCCATACGAATGTCTGTCAAACATTCACCTTTTTGACCTTTCAAGCTGGTCACAAAACCTGCAAGAAAAATAACATTTAAGCATAAAAATATGGGTATTAATTTTTTCTTCATTTTACACGACTCTATATCAAAGCAAATATATGGTAAATATATTTAATATATAAATTCACAAATGATTAATTTGCAAGTAATTGTTGATCAAATGTTTTGTAAATAGTGGTAAGCCTGATATTTATATTCAAAAATCAGTAAAAACAAAATGAAAAATGAATTCAAAGCAAATAAATGATAATAAAATCGAAATTTTATTTCCAGCCCAGACCGCCATTGATAATCACAAAAAATGCCATGATGATGAGTGGAATGAGAGCAACCATGGCTATTGCGATGAAAAATGAACGTTTGACCTTGGATTTTTCAATCATTTCAGAAATTACAGCGACTAAAAATACGCCAAATGCTATGACAAAAATGACACCACTCATCAAAGTGGCTAAATATTCATTGGTCAACCAAATCATGAACAATACAACTGTTTCTATCAGTAATGCTATCCAGATGTAAAGATTGAAGTTGTTATTTGATTCTGTTTTTGCCACGAGTTTTGACGTTTGCTTTATTAAGGTGTAAATTTGGTTAGATTTCTCAAATAATAACAATTTATTATCGTTATTCGTTGTGCTTCTTTCGTTTGAAAGGGAGATTTATTAAATTCGACGTATGAGGTATTTATTTTTTTTAATGCTTTTATTGGTTTGTTTCAGTATCAGTGCCCAGTCTAAAGCAGAGGCTATCAGGTTGCAAGACAGTACCTATCAATCTAATATAAGGAAGACTCGGATTAATGGTGTTTATATCCCAAAAGACATGGATGAGGCTTTGAAAGAGTTGGATGATTTGTCTCCGGCTGAATCAAAAACTAAAATGAAAATGGCAAGTGAGGACGTAATCGCACAAAAATTGCATTTTGGTTTGGGTAGATGGATGGCCCATAATTGGAATTTTGACGAAGGTTCTAGGTTTTCGCACTATCTTACTGGTATGAATTTGCGGTATTCCGAGGACATGATAGATTTTATGTTGAGGATGTACCACAGACACCTTTCTAATAAACCATTGGACGCACAAAAGACTGCTGCAAAATATCAAGAAGAGAGAGATAGGAAATACCAGGAGGAAATGAAAGCCAAATTGGGCGTTGATTCCGTTATTATCAAAAAGTGGTAAGCTGGGCCAATCACCCGCTATAATTTTGTTCTATAAATGAGAAAACTAAGTATAAAGTAACGGTGAAATGAGGTGGACCTTAAAGGTGTTTGGGTTACTTTCAAAATTGATTTGTCCGCCGATATTTTTTGCACGATTACTCATGCTTATAAGTCCTATGCTCAATCCCTGATCAGAAATTATTGTTTCTTCTTCCGTTCCGTCGTTTGTGATTATCAATTCAAATTTGCCTGACTCTTGTTGAAAAGTAACTTCCACATAGGACGGGTTGGCGTGTTTGATGATGTTTGTGAGCGCTTCTTTAAAAATTAAAAACAGTTCTTTTCGTGTTTTTATATTGAGTTTTTGTAAATGATCTAATTTACTTAAAAATTTTATTTCTACAGACCTATTTTGAAGTAAGTTGTAAGCGAAGTCTTTGCATCTATCAATGAGATGCTCGACTAAATCATTTCCCGGATTTACAGACCAAATGGTGTCTCTTACCAGTTGTAGGGCTGCTTTGGTGTCAATTGCAATACTTTGAAAATCAGAGTCATCGCTATCTTTATCTAACATTTGGGCTTTCATACTGATACTCGTCAAAGCAGAACCCAATTGATCATGGAGGTCATGTGCAATGCTTTCTCTCAACTTTTCATAATCACTTTTCTGTTTATAAAGGTTTAAAGCATAAATACCAATCGCCAGGAATAAACTTCCATACAGAATCCACCGAAACACTGGTCTTTCTGTAAAATATTGCATTCGTTCTATGGAGATTTGATGATCGTATTCCTCCCAATCTCCTGCTATATTTTTGAACTGCAATCGGAGATTATAGTTGCCTGCATCCAAATCATTGATTGAAATATAGCCTTCTATGTCTTGATATCTCCATTCAGAATCTTCATCAGAAAGTTGAGCTCTTAAAATTAATTTATCATTACCGGTCCTATTCACAAATGAAAGTCGATGGTTTGATTCATGACTTTTGAGGCTTAAAACACTTGGAAATTGAGAAAAATATACCAATTTACTAGTCTTTATATTTCTATCGAAATAGACCATTTTTTGTAGATATATCGGATTTGCTTTTACATAACTACTGGCAGATAGATTTGCTACATCCACTTTCAACATTCCATTGATACTGCCAAAATATAAGTTGGAACCATCTTTTACGTAGGAATATCTATTGAATTCATTGTGATTAATACCATCGAAAACGGTGAACTCCTTGACGGTTTTAAATGTAGAGTCCATCAAGTATAATCCATTGAAAGTGGCTAGCCATATGAAATTGGCATCATCAACGATGACACTTGCAATTGCATTGGATTTGAGGCCTGCTTGGTCATTGACTTGTTTAAATTTATTTGTCATTTTGTCTATCACGAATAGACCATTATGTGCTGATCCTATGAATATCAAATCTTTGTCATTGGAGATGTGATAAATTTCATCGTTGCCAATTACAGAAATCAGGTTTTTGTATGTTTGAACTGGCTGTTTATCCTTGTTTAAAATTTTTAAGCCGTTTTTACTTCCTACAAAAAATAGCCCATCGATTTCTCTGATGTAAAAATTGGCAGCGTGTTGTTTGGCAAATAACTGTGTAAATTTTCCATTTGAAGTGTCAAACTCACCAAAACCTATTGAATCAGATGAAAAGGCGCAAGAAATCATCATAGGTGATGCCCCCAACGCCATACTTTGGATTCTTGCAGGAGCTTCATAAACCATTGATTTCCCATTCTTTGGATTGATGGAAATCAGATAATTTTGAGCAGCTTCTCCACATGACGCGATATACAATCGATCAAGATTTTTTAAATATAAAAGGTCATTTGTGCATTTTAGAATGATTTGCTTACCAAATTGATCAGTCAACTTTAAAGTATCTAATGCCTCATTTTTGGGATTGTATTTATAAATAGTATTTATTTCCCGAGCCATAAAAAGGTCTTCGTCAACCTTGACAATGCCGCGCATGCTAAACCCATTTTCTAAATATTTATCATTTTTAAGGGATTTAGAAAGGAGGTTTGTAAATATCTGTTTGGGAAAAGAAATATGACGTAAACCAAAATAACCACCAATGGTAACTTGATTCATGAAGTTTTTACCTGACATGGTTTGCATGGTTTTATCTTCAAGTACAAAATTATCAGGAATACATTTGTCACGAATTCCAAATCTTGAAATTTTATACAAGAAACCATTTTGGTCGCTCCAAGCCACCAGCGCATTATTATATTGATCGAACTTTAGTAGAGCAACAGAAAAATTTTGAATATTGTAAAGTTGATTGTAGGAAAGTTTTTTTTGAAAAAAAGATGCTTCTTGAATACCAGTAAGATATGGGTGTGAAAAAATTATCTTATCCTGAAATTTTCCGATGGATAGCGTATTTTTATTAAATGTATTTTGAGTTTTTGCATGCAACTGAACACAATCCAATTGATTTCCGAACAAATCAAACACACATAATTGCTCTTCATTTATATAATAAAGTTTTGAAGAGTCTACGTATATGCAAGCACTTTGCAAATTTGAAACCATTGAGAGTTTCTTAAACAGATTTAATCTTTTGCCATTGGTTTTAAAAATGCGATGTTCATCATTTTCAATAGACAAAACAAATAGATCACTTTGATTTTTCGCGATATGTAGTATTTGATTATTTGGAGTACAATATTCTGAAAGAGATAACATACCATTTGGTGCGATTTGAAGCAAACAGGAATCTCCTTTGACGTGCAGAAATAATTTATCTTGGTATTCCATCATTTGGCTTACACTATTTTTAAGTGCAATTCCAGGAGAAATGCTTTTTAGGTTTACTGCCTGATCCGTATCATATCTCAATAATTCCCGGCCACTCCCAATCCATGTAAGATTGTCCGGTCCTTCAAAAACAAATTGTATTTGCCTCTGCGGAATGTTTTCAACTTCAGAAATTTTATAAGAAAGTGGTGTTTGTGCAAATGTCAGTATTTGCAAATAAAACAGAAATATTAAGTAGATTAAAGCTTGTTTGGAGCGCACTTGGTCATCTTTGATTCACAAATTTAATTTATTTTCTCCATTCAAAGAAAAGGGGATATTTTTAAAGATGACCAGAGTTAAGAGGTTGAGGACTATACCGTTGGGAAGATGATAAGACTATCTAGATTCCAACTTTAGAAGTTTAAGATTTGGAGTAGAAACAGATGAAACTATCACTGCTATAAAACTTTCTAATGAGGCAGTTTAATTTCACCAAGCTCACGGCCAATGCTATTTTAAAGGGTATAAATATTTATAACCACTTTCTTTTTTTAAACCAAAGTATCATAGAAACCACCATTAAAATCATTACTCCCCATGTTATTGGATACGCATATTTGTATTCCAGTTCTGGCATGTACTTGAAATTCATTCCATAAATTCCAACAATAAAAGTGATTGGAATGAAAATAGAAGTGATGATGGTTAAAAATTCCATCACTTTATTGGTTTTGAGACTGATCATTGACAAATACATTTCACGTTGATTGGCGTTGAGTTCTCGCATAATGTCAACATTCTCAATCACTTGTTCGATGTGATCTTGCAGGTCATTGAAATATTTGAAAACGTCTTTTTTGATCAAACCACTGTCACTTCTCAATATTTTGTAAATAGCTTCTCGAGTGGGGTAGATGTACTTCCTCAGGTTGATCAATTCGTATTTAATATCTTGGATAAGGTTGAGGTGTTCGTCTCGTGGCGTATCCAATATTTTGTTTTCTATCTCCTCTATTTTGATTGTAAATGATTCCAAAAGTTCTATATATGAATCTACAATGACATCGAGCAGAGCAAATGTCAAATAATCTGTTCCTTTTTGTCTTACTTTTTTTGTTTTATCTTGTAAGCGATCCCTGATGAGATCAAAAACATCTCCAGGTTTCTCTTGGAAAGAAAGGACGAAATTTTTCCCCAATATAAAACTTACTTGCTCGTCTTCAACATTTAAGTAAACGTCCTCGTGTTTTATTTCCAACATTTTGAGCGTAAAGAAAATGTAAGTATCAAAATCATCAGTTTTTGGCCTTTGGAATGTATTTAACAAGTCCTCAATAGTAAGTGGGTGGATGCCAAAATGTTTACAAATCTTGTCAACTACATCCACTTCATGTATGGCATTGATATTAAACCAGTGATTTTTGAGTGGGTCTAATTTTGATAAATTATGAAGATCAAATTCATAATCAACTACCAAAGTCTCACAATCATAGGTAATTAATTCAATGTTCGTTTCATGGCTTCTTTCTTTGCCTACATACACAGAAGAACCTGGAGGTAAGCCTCTTTTTGATATCCTCTTTTTATTGGTTTTTTTCTTCATAAGGCAATCACTTCATGAAACAAACGATAAATAATATTTTTGAAAGCCATAAGATATGGGAATGATGTATTAATTGTCCATTAAAGGTAAAAAAAACATTGGTGACATACTAAAGTGAACTATAAAAACATTTAATCGTTCTGAATCGAAAAGAAAAAAGAAGAACGTATCTTCACATCGCGCTAAAGGGTATATATGCAAGGCATATTCAAATTTTTGAAGTCAAATTGGTTTCATTTTTTAGTTTTATTACTGGCAATTTTGACATTTTGCTACGGATATTATGTAGACCCTCTACAGAATGAAAGAATCTACTTGCGTACTATTTATCAGTTCCATAGAAGAATATACGATGCTACTTTGGGTCATCTTCCATTTGCATTCGTATACGTTTTGTTTTTGCTGATTTTGGTTTGGCTTGGCAAGGGCATCTATGACACATTCAAGTTTATTCGCGAAAGGAAATTTTTGACCATATTTTTAAGGCTTATTTCCTCTGCAGGATTGATCTATTTCTTATTTTACTTTTTATGGGGATTCAACTATAAAAATAGGCCAATTCATGCGCAATTAAATCTTCCAAAAATACAGGTTGATAGTAACATGGTTTATGAAGATGCCTTTCATCTCATAGATGTTATCAATACACTTAGAGATTCATTGAGTTCAGATACGTGCCATTTGTCAGAAATGTTGTACAATAAAGAAACGGAAGACCAGCTAAGAGCTTCATTGACACAACTTTTCAAAAAATGGTATTTACCGATAGACGGCAGAGTCAGAGTAAGGGCAATAGCACCTGATGGGATTCTTTTGCGGATTGCAACTGCAGGTATTTATCTCCCTTTTGCCATGGAAGGTCATATAGATAAAGGATTACCCAAAGTACAATGGCCTTTTGTAATGGCACATGAGATGAGCCATGGATATGGAATCACTGATGAAGGTGAATGTAATTTTGTTGCTGTTTTGGTATGCGCCAACGCTAAAGACCCTTACATCAGGTACAGTGGTTTATTGTCTTATTGGCGTTACATGGCCAATAGTTTGCTCAGGATTGCCCCGACTTTAGGTCAAAAATTAGTAGCGAAAAGGTCTGCTTCTGTCAAAAATGATACGGAGTATATAAAATTGAAGCTCAATAGTTATCCCGATTATCTTCCGGTAGTTAGAGATCAAATCTATGATGCTTATTTAAAGAAAAATGGTGTAGCCTCTGGAATTCAGAGTTATGGTACTGTCATTAATTTGATGCAAAAATGGAAATTTTCTTATCATAACAGGGATCTATACGAGGAGATGTATGGTTCGCAAGTTACTGAGCAATTAAATGAAAAAAGAAAATAGTGGATAATTTATAAGGACCTATTAAAATCAAACTGGTTCTTATCTAAAAACTATTTATCATATTGAGCAGCGTTTTATTGCTGTTTTCCACTGCTTCATGAATTGCCCAATTTGCCTTATTACGAGGTTCCACAAAATTACTCAGCCCTCTTATTTGCAAGTATTGAATATCCAAACACTTGCAAGCATAAGCAAAACCAAAGCCTTCCATGGTTTCCAAATCCGCAGTCCCACTTCTTTTTTCAATTGTTGTTGCACAACCACTTACGGTATTTACTGAATTGGATGTTACTTGGGGTAAATTGGATACAAATTTTGATTTGTCGTTAATGAGCCAACCATTAGTAAAAGGAAAAACATTGGCATCTTCCAATTGTAAGTCGTACATAGAAATAATTTTTCCTTCAGGATCTTCTGCACCCAGGTCAATCATTTTGTCTTTGGTGACTTCAAAAACTCCACCCAACTTTAAATCTCTGTTGTAACTTCCTGCCAAACCAATATTGATGGCCAAGTCAATATTTTTGATAGAAGGATATGTTGCCAATGCAAAAGCCGTTTTAGTACTTCCAATACCTGTAGTGAGGGGGAAAATGGAATGACCATTCAACTCATATTCAAAGAATGATTTTTTATTTCCTGATTCTTGCAAGAAATTCAAAAAAGGACTTATTTCCAATTCTGTAGCGGCTACAATGAGTATTTTCATTTCAAAAATTATATATTTTATGTATTACTCTCCCCATCTTTTGGAGGTACTTTGTGGCAAATCAATGAGGTCAAGTATTCGGTCTACCACAGAATCTACTACATCATCAATGGTCTTTGGATGATTATAAAATGACGGTGTAGCAGGACATATTATCCCTCCAGCTAAAGTAATCTTTTCCATATTTTGAATGTGGATCAAGTTGATAGGACTTTCCCGAGGAACGACAATCAACTTGCGTCTTTCTTTGAGCATGACATCTGCTGATCGAGTCATCAAATCATTGGAAATACCAGTTGCAATACGCGCAAGTGTGCCCATGGAGCAGGGGCAAACAACCATCGCCTCATATCTTGCTGAGCCAGAAGCAAAAGGTGCAAAAAAGTCTTTGCTCCCATAAACCTTGATACTTGAGTAGGTCGAAAGGTCAAAACTTCCTATCTCCAGTTCCCAATTGGTAATAGCGTTTTCACTTGCAATAACGCCAATCTGAATTTCTGGTTGACTGCCCACTTTGTCCAAAAACCTTTTGGCATAGATTGCACCACTACTTCCACCAATTCCTAAAACGATCTTCTTCATGCCTTGTATAAATTGTTCCAAAGGTAAACTCTAAAAATAAAATATGGTTTATGTGTTGAAAATATACTGAAGCTAAAACCATCCCTCTACGAAATTTAGCTACTTTTGCAGCCTTAGTTGGGGCTTTTATTCAAACCAACCATTCATAAAATAGCGCATCATGATATTACTAGATGGTAAAAAATTATCAGGAGAGATTCGGGACGAACTAAAAATAAAGGTTGATTTACTCAAGGCCGCAGGGAGTAAAGTGCCTCATTTGGCAGCAGTTTTGGTTGGTGATAATCCTGCAAGTAAAGCCTACGTTGGTAATAAAATCAGATTCTGTGAAGAGGTAGGTTACAAATCAACATTGATCTCTGCATCCACTGATATAACACAAACAGAGCTCCTTGACATTATAACACAACTCAATGAGGATGAGGATGTTGACGGTTACATCGTGCAACTCCCGTTACCAAAACACATTGATGAAGCAACTATAAATTTGGCAATAGACCACAAAAAGGATGTAGATGGTTTTCATCCTATGAATTTTGGTAGGATGGCAGAGGGTATGACATCTTATTTACCCGCTACACCTGCAGGAATTATGGAGATCTTATCTAGATACAAGATCGATACGGATGGCAAACATTGTGTTGTTGTGGGAAGAAGTAATATTGTAGGTACGCCTATGAGTATTTTACTTTCCAGAAAAGGTAATCCTGGCAATTGCACGGTGACACTTACGCACAGTCGCACCAAAGACATCAAAGCGGAATTATTACGAGCAGATATCGTCATTGCAGCCATTGGTATTCCAGAATTCATCAAAGGAGATATGATCAAAGAAGGTGCAGTGGTTATTGATGTCGGTATCAATAGGGTAGAGGATAATTCCAGAAAGTCGGGTTTTAAGCTCGTTGGCGATGTAGCTTTTGAAGAAGTTTCTCCAAAAGCTTCTGCCATCACGCCCGTGCCTGGAGGGGTTGGACCTATGACGGTCACAGCATTGATGCTCAATACTTTCAAAGCCGCAACAAAAGAAATATACTAATGTCAAAATTTTTAAAAGTTTCCATCAGCAAAAATGACGAAGTTTTGCTGGCTCACTTGAGTCTACTACCTTTTGACTCTTTTCAAGAAAATGATAATGGGACCTTGGATGCATACATTGCCTATGAAGAATGGACCAGTTTTGTTCAAAATGAGGTCAATGATGTAGCCTCCATGTTTGATGCGAATGTAGAAGTGTCGGAATTGGAAAATAAAAACTGGAATGAAGAGTGGGAAACCAATTTCACACCAGTTGAGGTTGACGATTTTGTAAGGATAAGAGCGGATTTTCATCCTTCGATTCCTGGTTTTGAGTACGAATTGACCATCCACCCCAAAATGGCCTTTGGTACAGGTCATCACCAGACAACTTACACCATGATCAAAGCGATGAGAACCCTGCAATTTGTGGGCAAAAATGTCTTTGATTTTGGATGTGGTACGGGAGTTTTGGCCATTGTTGCCTCAAAAATGGGCGCAAAAGCAATCGATGCGGTTGACATCGAAGATGCCTCTTTCGAAAATACCATTGAGAATGCCAAAATCAATGAGTGTAAAAATATTACAACTTACCTTGGAGACTTGAGCATGGTTCCTGTGGTGAAGTATGACGTTATTCTGGCGAACATCAATAGAAATGTCTTGCTTGCAGATGCAAGTGATTTGGTCGCAAGGTTGATCAATTCGGGAGGGAAACTATTGTTGTCAGGTATTTTGGAAGCAGATTTTGATGCAATCAATGATCAGTATACCAAATTGGGTCTGAAGCTTACCAAAAGGTATGGTAAAGAAGGATGGTTGTGTTTGATGTTTGAAAACTAATTTCGATATTTTGGTTTCTGCTCAAGGGCTGTTATTTTTTCTAGAATCCAGGTTTTGTTTACAACACCTTGTGTAGAGACAACCTTTTCTCTCAATTTCTCTATTTTTGTCCGATCATTTAAATCTAAATTCAATAGATTTCTTGTGAAGGAGATCAAGTTGAGATAATGTGTTTTCCTGGTTTTTGTTAAAGATTTTTCTCTAGTAACATACACTCTGAAACTTTGAAGTAAGGAATCTAGCACGGTTGTTTCTCCCAATTCGTAATATGCAGCTATCAATAAAGATCGGGCATTGAGGTTGTACCATACATCGTCAAAGACAATGTTACTTACATATTCTATTACTTTGGAGAAGTCACCTTTGTATGTTTCCAAACGTGCCAAGGAAAAGTAAAAAGCATTGTTTCTAAATTTTTCATCTAACTTGGAAGCAAATGTGTGGATGAAGTTTTCTACCCAATCCAATTCACCAACTCTTAAACCCATGACAGCGATATTCCTGTAATCAGAAGTTTCAAGGTAACCATTGACAAGAATTGATTCAGTTTCTAGTGCTGTTTTATAAATTTCTAGAGATTCACTTTCAAATTTTGAAATTCCTTTATTTACCTTGTTGATGCAGTAATTGAGCATTGCATCAATGATTTCTTTACCTTCTGATTGGGGGAACAGATGTAGTGAAGTGGATACTAATTCCTTGAGTTCAAAATAATGGTTTTCATTTTCCGGTTCCAATTTTATTTGAATGATTTTGGAAAAAACAGCAATAACAGGTATTTCTTTAAAGAGAGGATTGTTCGCCAACTTCATGACGATTTCTATCCCTCTGATATTGAGGTTAGTGTGGTATAATTGATTCCAGCTGAGGATTTCTGTATAATATTTGAGCTTTTCACTGATGAAGTAAATGTCAAGATTTTCAGATATTTTGTCTATATCCAGACCATAATTTCCTGATTTGAAGTCCATTTTACGCTCATCTTCAGGAATGAGCCCAAAAATACCTTTTTCAATATTGTATTGGTTGAGAAAATATTGAGCATTCCTGTTTGGATCAGTTCTCCTGCTAACATCTATATCATTGATCAAAGAATCATACAATTTGGTTGCATTTCTTTTTTTGAAAGCGTTGATTTTGTAATAGTTAGCAATATGCGGATCTTCATCAAATTCTTTTTGAATGAGGAATTTTTCTATTAAGGTATTAAAGTCAGAATTGAGTTTTCTGAATTTAACATCATCATAAGGTTGCTCGAAAATTGTATTCCAAACTGATTCCTCTACAAGATCATTGATGCCATTTTCCTTCTTGAATGCTTCTGAAAGTATATCCAAATAAGTGACCATACTTTCCTTTTGGTTAAAAAAAGGAGACAACAAAAACTTCCTAAATGCATTTAACTCGTATGCATCCAACATTTTTAAAGCATAGTGAGCTTTCCTTTCTTTCATATTCCACAGACATTTGTCATTGAACCTTTATGATTGTTTAGTTTATAAAATTAGATACTTCTTGATCAATATAAAGGATGTGATTCTGAACTTTTTTTGCTTTTTTAGTCATAATCCAACCATTTGTGAAGCTTCAAAGTTATCCTTTTTTGCTAAAACATTGAATAGTACAAGAAAAATCATATCCAAAATTATGCATTTATAATGTGCAAATAGTAAGAGATTAACACATTAAATTAAAAATTATATATTAAAACTTTTGTTATCCAGATGAATAGACTATTTTTGTGGGAAATAACCACAACTCATGGACTTTCAGGCTTTGGCCAAAACGTTTACCATCAGAGTGACTCTCATGTGCATCAGTATGTGTTGGGTACTCACTGCCAGAGGGCAAGGTTATACCTTCACTGCTGAGGATAAGTTCATTACTCTCGTTACTGGTGGAACTTTTACTGATACTATATACTCTTATGGTCCTGCTTTTTTTGCTGCCAATACATTTAAGGACCCGTTTGGAGAGATGGAAATATCAGCCAGAACTATTTCTAAAGATTTTTATGAATTAGTTTTCTCTTTTGAAAACTCAACATTCAAAGGCACAAAAGGATTTGAAGTCGAAACTTTTGCATCTTCACCTACCATCTACAAAAAGATTCGATATAATTTCAACGTAGTTGAGTCCATTGTCATAGCAAAAGATGATTTTGTGAAAATTGAAAATGGGGCGCAATCTATCACCATTGATCCATTAGCAAATGATGAGTTCAATGATGTATTTTCCAAAAGCTTGATAGTTACAGATTCAAAGTATGGATCTGCAACGGTAGATAACCAATATGTTACATACCAAGTTTCCCCCGATTTCAAAAATGATGTATTGCTCTACACAGTGAGCAATTTTTCTGGAGTAAATGATCAGGGGGCTATATATCTATATGCTGATAAGACAATCTCTGCAGATGAAATAAAATATGAAGTTGTTTCTGTAAATGGAAGCATCTTGATATTCCTTCCAAATGGAAACACTATCAATACCTTAATACCCAAATTTGGTGCTCTAAAGAAAATCAATAATCAGATATACGAGTATGTACCTGGAATTGCAGATGCCTTTGATAAAATTGTTTTTCATTCTGGAGGTTATAATATAGTTTACAACATTGAGATTAAAAGTGTTGTAAAGGACAAAGGATTGGTAAAAGATGATGTAGTATATACACCAACGAATACAGCCATTACTTTCGACGTATTTTTAAATGACGATACCAAAGCCAATGGTGTAATTAATTATTCTGATGAGCTGACTTATCTGGGAAATGGCCAGTTTAGTTATAATCCTGAACCCAACTTTATTGGCGTCAAAAAATTCTTTTACGAAACGGGTAATAAATTATCTAGAGAAGTTGGTGAAATTGCAATCAATGTTGGAAATATTGATCCTTCTGATGCATATGTTTACAGTTTTGATGTGATCAGTGGAATGAGTCACACATTTTCCTATGATCTTCCTTTTGATGCTTATAGCATAGGTATCAATTCCAATCCGCTCCATGGAGCCGCATCTGCATACAGGCAAAATGAAGAAATCCTGTTGGATTGTGGAAGCATTCAAGGCAAAGCTGTAGTTTCATATTTTCCGATGCCTGGTTATACGGGTTCTGATGAAATGACGATCAAGTATTGCGCTGGAAATAATGACTGCAAAATTTATAAATTAAGATATAATGTATACCCACCTGTTGATGGGGCATGTGACTGTGGAACCGATTGTATTTGGCCAGGTGATGTAAACAGAGATGGAGTAGTAAGTCCATCAGATTTGTTGCTTATCGGTAAAAATTATGGTCAATTAGGTGGTGCGAGGTCAAATTCAGCCGTTGATTGGCACGGACAAAATGGCCCATCATGGGGATCGGAAAATGAAAATGCAAGACATGCAGATACAAATGGTGATGGAATTGTAGATAGAAAAGACGTTTCTGCAATAGTGAATAATCTAGGAAAATTATCTGCCTTGGTTCCATCTGCTTATGGTAACGATAGAACTTTTCCTTTTTATTTGATACCACAGACAACTGAAGTCGATTCTGGTGATTTAGTTGTTTTCGATGTTTTTGTTGGCTCAGATGATCTTCCATTATTGGATGCTTATGGCTTGTCATTCAATATTCGGTTTGCACCTGGATTTTTAGATTCTTCCAGTGTTGAGGTCAATTTTGTTGATGATAGTTGGTTTGCAAAGCAATCACCAATTATTGATTTTGCTGCCCAAAAAGAAAATGGGTTAGTAACGGCTGCTATATCTAGAACTCATAATAAAGGTATCTCAGGAAAGGGTTTGATTGGGCAAGTTGTTGCTGTCGTTAAAGACGAAGTTGAAGGATTTAAAGATGAAGATGCTGAATTCATCATGCAAAATGTAATCGCATCTGGTATTGTTTTGGAAGATTCAAAAGGGAATAAAGTAAATGCCAAATCCGTAGTTGTTCCTATAAAAGTAAATAGAAAGCAGACAGAAAAAATTTCTTTAAGCGATCAAGTCGTTTTATACCCCAATCCTACAGCTGGTGACTTTAATCTTTCTTTATCTGGACAAGATGAAATGAAGGAAATATCGATTTTGGATATGTCTGGCAATTTGGTGAGAAACTATAAAGGCTTGTCAACTAAGCAATTTGCTATTGTTCAAGAAGGACTTCCAGATGGTATGTACATCGTAAGAATTCAAACTGCAAGTAATACCTTGGTGAAAAAATTAAACGTTGTAAACGCGTTTTAAGATCTGGTTTCCCATTATATAAACAGAGTTTTCTTTTGAGAATAAGCTTTTTGATCTTGTATTCTCTCGAAAAAATAAAGCTTTACGATTTTTTGCCAGCCTTAAATATCAATTCTGCTAGATTTTTTGCATCCAATTTTTTCATTAAATTAAATCGATGAGCCTCAATAGTTCTTACTGATTTATTGAGCTTGTCAGCAATTTCTTTGTTGCTCAAACCATCTGTCACAAGATCCAGTATTTGTCTTTCTCGTTTAGTAAGTTCATCTATTTCGATGGAAGTTGGTCCTACATCATTTGGTGATTCTGAAGAATTACTTGCATTTTTAGACGGTGTGTTTAAAAGCCTGGCAACAATATATTCTGAAACTGCTCCACTAAAATATTTGCCTCCACCAGCAACCGACCTGATAGCCTTGAGAAAATGGTCTTTACTTGTATCTTTCAAAATATAACCATCAGCACCAAAATCCAGTGCTTTCATGACATATTCTTCGGATTCATGCATAGACAGTATGAGGCACGGTGTCAGATCTCCTCTTTCTCGTAATTTTTTTAAAGCGTCCAAACCATTCAGATTGGGCATATTGATGTCCATGATGACAATGTCGGGATGATGTTGTAAAATCAATGAAATGGCTTCATTGCCATCAGAACCCTCACCAATGATTTCAAAATCCTCCTCAGAAGATAACATTGCTTTGATACCATTTCTCACAATGGCATGATCATCAACTAATAATATAGAAATTTCATTATCCATGTTGCTTAACTATTTGTGAGTGGTAAATTGATCGTAATCTTTGAACCAGTTCCACGCTCCGAAGATATAAAAAGTCTGCCATTTATCATTGAAGCGCGCTCTTTCATATTGACAAGACCTTTTCCACCACCTGAATTTTTACTATCATTTAATTGATCGGGGTCAAATCCTGCGCCATCGTCAATGATGGAAATGCTGAAAATATCATCACTTTTATTGATTTTTATAAGAATGATTGAACCTTTGCTATATTTCAAGGCATTATTTACCGCTTCCTGCACAATCCTGTACAAATTGATCTCCACAAAAGGATCAAATCTCATTTCTCCCTCCAAATTGCTTGACACTTGTATAACTTTGCCAGTAAGGTTTTGCAGTTGGCTAGCCATTTTTTTAATTCCTGCCATGATACCATAGTCACTTAGTTCGGGTGGAGTCAAATTGAAAGTGGTTGTCCTTACTTCATTGATGATGTTTTTTGCCAACTTGTTTATTTCAATGAGCTGTTTGCTGTTGGAATCAGAAGCACTTGTATCTAATGCCTCAATATTGAATTTTAAAGCAGTAAGCATTTGACCAATGCCGTCGTGCATATCTCTGGCTATCCTTTTTCGCTCTTCTTCCTGGGCATTTAGTATTTGAGAAGACCTGATTTTTTGTTCTTTAATTTTGTTTTCATAACGGTCTTTGATCAATTTATTGAGCTCTGTTGTAGCTAAAACCCTTTTGGTGATGTCAGTACAAATCAGGAATAGTTCGTATCGCATTCCAAAACGATAAACAGGAACCACTCTGATGTCAAGATAATGAGTAGACCCATCGTCTGTCATGACCTCTAATTCATCATTCCAGACAGAAGACTTCATATTGCGGAAAACATTGTCGAGTTTGTCTTTTTCAACCGGCGTTTTTGCAAGAAATTGTTGGATTTTGCTATCAGTCGCACCATCCTTGAGTTTCAGCAGGTTTTTAAATTTTTCACTCAAGTATTTTATTTTTCCTGTATTATCGAGGGATGCAAACATGGTTGTTTGGTCAAGGGCATAATTCATAGCCCTCAACTCTTCAGTAGAGGCTTCCAGATTATTAAATAATTTCTGATTTTGCTTGGCCAAACCAAGGGCTTCATTTTCTGCATTAATGAGTTGGTCTATGATTTTCCGAGCATAATTTGCAGCTGGTGTAAAAATAAAGATCACTTCCAGGGCAAGAACGAGGATTGATAAAAACAGAAATATAAGCTCTAATTTCTTAAGTGTTGTGACTCTGTTGCTGGCATCCTTGTCATATGTGAAAACTATATCATCCATCTTTTTTAAAAACTCATCGGACAAAGCATAGATCTGATCTAAGTCTTGGTGATTGACAGTATCAAGAGAAAGTAAGGCAGCTTTATAAAGATTGTCAAAAATGGGTTGTATTTCTTTGAATTGTTGGTTGATTTCTGCGGAATTTTGACCCTCTATTTCAAATTTTGAAGACCTGTTTTTAAGCGCAGAATGAGAATCATTCCACGTAGTCAGGTTTTTAAGTATTTCAGATTTTAGCCTACTTTTTTCTGCGTCAGTGTTGGTAGAAAAATTTAATTTAAAAATCTCTTTGGTAATTTTTTGACTCAGCATACGCTGACGCCCAGCAATATTTATGACCCTGGAATCCTTTATTTGCTTTTGTAAATGGTTGAAAATGAATAACTGACTCAATACAATTGTGAAAAGAATGATGGAGACCGCAATAACGTAGTAAAGCTTTAATTTGGAGAGGGCAGACTTACTTAACTCACTTTGTGGAATTCCTGCAGTAAAATTATCCACCATTTAATGCTTTGTTGATCAAATCTGCTTCCTCTTTTCCATAAGTGAATGCAAGTGCTATCATGTGTGCTTTTTCAGACATCTTTCCCCATGACTTTTGAAGTATTTCTACCATTTTATCATGGTTCGTTTTTAAAGCAAATTTGGAAAAATAGTATTTCAAAAAAACCAAACAAGCCGCATCTTCAATGGTCTGCGATTCTTGATCTCGTTTAAAATCTTTTTTCTGAACCAAAAAAACAACTCTATCTTTCAATTCCTCAGATTCACCAAAGTCTTCCAAAATTTGCGCAATGGTCGCGGCATGGAATTTTTTCAATTCATTTCTCCATCTGAGATAACCTTCCCTGTTATTTTCATAAGTAGATCTTTGTATTTTCCATCTTTGAATATGCTGGGCACGTGCTGCAATGATCAAGGCTTTAGAAGGGGATTCCTCCAGTAAATCAACCATTTCACTCATTCTTCGCCCATAGACCAACTCAGATGGTTGTGATCCATCATCCAAGTCTTCCATATTTGGGTCAAGAGCATTGTACTCATCGATTTTCTTTAAAATATCATTTGTTTCTGCCATATCCTACAAAGTATACAAAGCTAAGGTAATAAGAAAACTCGTAAATTAATTCATGCTAAATTGAATAGCCTTTATATTAAAATGTAATTCGAACTTAAGAATAAGCCCTAAATATCTTTAAATCCCCACTTTTTGGATCTAAATTTCAATCAATTTTTGTGACATTTGAAATTCGAATGAGAAATCCTCCTATTCACATAGCTAATGGTATATTTGCGATGCAAAATTATAATTGGAAAACATTAATCACTTATGAGCTATCTGGAATTAGAAACTGCAATCATCTCCATGCATTGTGAAGATGAAAAAGGCATCATCTCTGCAGTTACCGATTTTATATTGACGAACAATGGAAACATTGTCGAGCTTGATCAACACGTAGATGTAGATTCCAACCGATTTTACATGCGCATAGAGTGGGAGATTGACGGCTTTGGTATTGAAAGAAATAAAATTGGTGAATATTTTGAAACATTGGTTGTTAAGAAGTACAAAGATGTCCATTGGAATGTAAATTTCAATCATCAAAAACCTAAGATGGCTTTGTTTGTATCACATTATGGTCATTGCCTTTATGATATATTGGGCAGGGTAGACACTGGTGAATGGAACGTAGACATTGCCTGCATCATCAGTAACCATCAAGAATTTGAGCCTTTGGTAAGTAAATTTGGAATCCCTTTTTATTACTTCGAAATGAAAGGTAATGATAAAGAAGCTATTGAGGCAGAGCAAATAAAATTACTTTTGGAACATCAGGTTGATCTCATTGTATTGGCAAGGTATATGCAAATACTTTCTCCAAATTTTGTCGACCACTTTACCAATCGCATCATCAACATCCATCATAGCTCTTTGCCAGCTTTTCCTGGAGCAAATCCATACAAAAACGCTTTCATGAGAGGTGTAAAATTTATGGGAGCAACCGCACATTATGTAACATCTGATTTGGACGAAGGGCCGATCATAGCTCAAGATGTCATTCCTATTTCTCACAGACACACTTTAGACGATCTCAAAAGAAGGGGCCGAGACATAGAGAAGATTGTACTTGCAAACGCAGTTTATGCCCATCTTTCTCGTCGAGTATTGACCTTTGGCAATAAAACAGTTGTTTTTGACTAAGGTTGGATTCAACGCTAAAGTCAAAATGTGAGTTTTAGTTTCTATATCTTTCACTTGAAACAAAACCAGTTTCAAGTATATATCCAGTGATTCAATAGCCTTTTGCGTCATCATCGCCACGTGGATCTGCACCTCCACTAATGGTTCCGTCAGGCATAAAAACTATAGCTTCAACTCGACCTATGTTTCCCCTTTCTGACAAGATATGTCCTCTTTCAGTTAGAGCAATTCTGACTTGACCATCCAAACAATTGCGTTCGTGGTACAGTAAATCTGGAAGCCATTGATGGTGAAATCTAGGTTTTGCGACCGCATCAAATCCATTCATTTCAAAATCAATAATATTAAGCAGCGTTTGAAATACACTGGTGATGATTGTTGACCCACCTGGAGTTCCAACCACGGCTTTAAGTTTCCCATTTTTGGAAACTATGGTTGGCGTCATCGAGCTCAGCATCCTTTTTCCGGGTTCTACTTTATTGGCCTCAGCCCCAATCAGTCCATAAAGATTGGGCTCACCTGGTTTTGCTGAGAAATCATCCATTTCATTGTTTAGCAAATATCCGCCACCTTCTACGATGACTTTACTCCCATAACCATCATTGAGTGTTGTGGTAATACTTACGGCATTTCCTTCCTCATCTACGATAGAAAAATGGGTTGTTTGATCAGATTCTTTGATTTGTCCAGCTTTGATTTGTTCACTTTTTGTAGCCATCGATGGATTGAAGTCAGACATCCTCTTTTTTAAATAGGCTTCTGACGTCATGGTTTTAATTGGGACAGGATAAAAGTCACTATCGCCGAGATGCGCGGCTCTATCTGCATAAACTCTACGTTCTGCCTCCACTATCAAATGAGTAGAATTTGTAGAATGTAAACCCATGGATTGCAAGTCATAAGGTTCAACCATTTTCATCAATTGCATCAATGCAATACCGCCACTTGACGGTGGAGGCATAGAAACAACATCATAACCTTTGTATGTAAATGAAATGGGTTCACGCCAAACCGCTTTATATGCGATTAAATCTTTGAGCGTAATGAGACCATTACCTTTTTGCATTTCTTTGACCAAAGTATTTGCAACTTTACCCTCATAAAAACCAGCTCTACCTTTGTCACGAACATATTTTAAGGTGTTTGCCAATTCCTTTTGCACAAGTAAATCCCCGACTTTCCAATTGGGATTGGTAGTAAATGCAGATTTGCGCTTGTTTACCAAATCAAATGTTTTTGCTACCTCATTTAAGCCTTCTGCTTCTCGTTCAGTTAAAATTACCCCGTGTTTTGCTCCATCAATTGCTGGTTGTATTAGAGCTTTCCAATCTTTCAATTTACTGTATTGTTCAAATGCTTGCCACATTCCATCTACAACTCCAGGTACACCAACAGCAAGGTGTCCAGTCGTACTCAAGTCCTCAATCACATTACCATTTGCATCCAAGTACATATTGGTTGTAGCAGCCAATGGGGCTTTTTCACGAAAATCCAGACATTTGACGTTTCCGTTCTTATCTCTCAATACCATAAAGCCACCACCACCAATATTACCAGCTGCAGGATAACATACAGCCAATGCAAATTGTACAGCTATTGCTGCATCTACTGCATTGCCCCCATTTTTCAAAACATCTAGACCTATCTGGCTTGCAAAAGGATGTGCAGATATCACCATAGCCTTTGTAGCCTTTACATCCTTGGTGATAGGGATTGAGAGCGGTTGATAACTTGATTTACAAGCACCTAATAATAACACTAAACTTAAAACGTAAATTTTTACTGAACTTATTTTCATTTTCTGTCTCATTTGGTAGTTGGTAATGCATATCAGAAGGCTTAAATATATGTCCAAAATTTTAGCTTGATCGCATTTATTTTCCAATTTGTAATTAAGAAAGAAAATTTGATTGTATAAAATGAAAACCATTTTTTCATAAAATACATGCTAAGCTTATCTTTAGGTCATGTATTTTGAAAAAGAAAAGAAGGAAATAGCTCTGATAGGTGCTGGTATCATGAGCGCTACACTGGGAGTGATTTTGAAACAAGTAATGCCCGACTGTAAAATCACAATTTACGAGCGACTCAATCAAAGCGGCGCAGAAAGTTCTGACGCTTGGAATAATGCAGGAACTGGGCATTCTGCTTTTTGTGAACTCAATTATACTCCAGACACTGTAGGTGCAATAGACATTTCCAAAGCGATAGAAATTGCTGAACAGTTTGAAGTTTCCAAGCAGTTTTGGTCTTATCTTCTGGACATAAATTGCATGGCTGAAGGCAAATCTTTTATTGATGGGATAAGACACATGAGTTTTGTGACAGGAGATGCAAATGTTGCTTTTTTATTCAAGCGATTTGAGGCCTTGCAAAAAGAACCGCTTTTTTACCAAATGGTTTTCACCAAAGATCATCAATTGATTAAAGAATGGTTGCCTTTGATGATGGAAGGTCGACCTTCAAGTGAAATGGTAGCCTGTACGTCTACGCCTATTGGCACTGATGTGAATTTTGGCGCACTTACGAGAGGTATGGTGGAATATCTTTCAAGATTGGATGGGGTTGAAGTTTACATGGCTCATCAGGTCAATGATTTGACAAAAATGAAAGATGGCAAATGGATGATTGAGGTAAAAAACCTTCTGGATAAGCGTGAACGGATTGATTTTTGTGACTTTGTTTTCATCGGAGCAGGAGGTGGTTCACTTTCTTTGTTGGAAAAATCTGATATCCCAGAAGCTGAAGGTTATGGTGGTTTTCCAGTAGGAGGTCAATGGTTGAGGTGTGTCAATGAAGAGGTCATTGCCCGGCATGATGCAAAAGTTTATGGAAAAGCTGCAGTTGGTTCACCACCCATGTCAGTGCCTCACATGGATACAAGATCCATAGATGGTAAACAAGCTTTGTTGTTTGGTCCATATGCTGGTTTTTCTACAAAATTCCTCAAACAAGGATCATATGCCGATTTGTTTCTTTCGATAGAAACTCATAATGTTTGGCCATTGCTTTCAGCGGGAATTAAAAATGTGCCCCTTACGAAGTATCTCATCGAGCAAGTTTTTCTGAGTGAAGAAGAGCGATTTGCAGAACTCCTCAAATTTTACCCATTTGCAGATATGAAGGATTGGGAAACCATACAAGCAGGACAAAGAGTCCAGATTATTAAAAAAGATAAAAAAGAGGGTGGTGTCCTTAAATTCGGAACAGAAATAGTAAGCGATCAGTTTGGAACCATTGCTGCATTGTTAGGCGCATCACCTGGGGCTTCCACATCCGTTTCAATCATGTTGGATTTATTGCACAAATGTTTTCCAGAAAATTGGCAATCTCGATATTGGCAAGAGCAATTGAAAAAAATGGTCCCTTCTTTAAATATAAAATTGAATGACCAGCCAGAAATGCTTGAGACAATCAGAGAAATGACTAGCAGAAAATTGGGCTTAGGTTTCAGCGACAAGTGAGGAGCTATCACTTTTCAGTTTTCAGCTTTTTTCGGAAATTGGAAACCGGAAACCGTGAAATGATCGAATAAAAGCATTGAACTCCTTTGAAAAAATTGCGCTTTAAGCATTGCGCACCTACACTGTGTAGGTACTTTGCTGCGAAACAAATTGCGCCGTAGGCATTGAATTCCCATTCAACTCTTATTGTAAACTATTGGTCGCATTGGTCTAATATTAATGAAGACGAAAAATTTTGCATCTCTACAATTGTTTCATTAAAACCATTGACATAATTGAAATTTCATTGAACTCTATTGGTCGTTGGTCTAATATTAATGAAGAGGAAAAATTTTGCGTCTCTACAAATATTTCATTAAAAACCATTGACATAATTGAAATTTCATTGAACTCTATTGGTCGCATCGGTCTAATATTAATGAAGACGAAAAATTTTGCGACTCTACAATATGTTTCATTAAAATCTTTGAATTCTCATTGAACTCCCATTGAACTCCCATTGAACTCCTATTGAAATCTATTGGCCGCATTTATCTAATATCTGTGAAGACGCAAAATTTTGCGTCTCTACAATTGTTTCATTAAAATAAATGACAAAATTGAACTCCCATTGAACTCCCATTGAACTCTCATTGAACTCTCATTGGACTCTGATTGAATATCAAATTGTTGGTAAGGTCATCTATAATATCATAAAAATTTTGTTAAAAATCAAATGGTCACACTGAGAGTTAAACTTTATTCTGACATTTGCGTTAACCAACTGGTTAGTTAATTAATTATTTAAAATTAAGAATGGAGAAAGATAAACTGAGTACTGAATCTATCATCAAGCAAGCTGCAATGGAAGTCTTTCTGAAGGATGGATTTGATGGTGCCCGGATGCAAAAAATTGCTGATTTGGCAGGAGTCAATAAGGCAATGTTGC
>JAKQLF010000303.1 GCA_029567325.1 Bacteroidota bacterium
AGTTACTGCTGCTGGTGTAACTTTTGAGGGCATCATCTTAGATGTTCCACAAGACAGTTTAGCATCACATGTGAATGGTGCAGTTCCTGCCGGTGTTACAATTGGAACAACCAAAAAAGCTGATATTTCTGTATTTGGTTGGACTTGGTCTTCAAAAGCTGGAATGTTGACGAATCTCTAATATAATAAAAATTAACCTTTTAAAAAGTGGGGAAATTGATTTATCAATTTCTCCACTTTTTCATGTTTAAGCAAGTACTCCATTTTCAAAAAAAATAATCAAAAAATAGGGCATGAAATATCACATTCAAAAACAATATATGATCAGCCCAGATCAATAAATTTTAAAATACATTTTTATTAAATTTCACAAAATATCATGAAATATTTTTATTCAGTTTTAATTTTTTTATTTTTTACTCAAGCCATCGTTGCTCAAAATGAAGGCACAATCAGAGGTATTGTCTTAGATAAAACCTCTGGAGAAAGCATGATTGGTGCCAATATTGCTGTCGTAGGAACAGACCAAGGCACAGTTACCGATATTGATGGTAATTTTGATCTTAACTTAGTTTCTGGTACATACAGTTTGCAAATCTCATACCTTGGATTTCAGGAATTAATTCAAGAGGGTGTAGTGGTAACTGCAAATAAAGTAACACTACTTCCAGATATTTTTCTTTCTGAAGATGCCCAACAATTGGATGAAATTGTGGTGACAGCGCAAGCAGTAAGAACTACAGAAGCAGCGTTGAGTCTTATCAAAAAGAACTCATCTGTGATCTTGGATGGTATTTCTGCATCTAAAATGAAATTGATTGGTGATGGGAATGCAGTTGAAGCTGCAAAACGTGTTACAGGAGTTTCTGTTGAAGGTGGAAAGTATGTATATGTGAGAGGCTTGGGTGATCGATATATTAAAACGATGATGAATAATACGGATATTCCTGGTCTTGACCCAGATAAGAATACCCTTCAAATGGATATTTTCCCGACTAGTTTGATCAGCAGCATTTTGGTTGCCAAAAACTTTACAGCAGAATTACCTGCAGATTTTACTGGTGGAATGTTGAATTTGGAAACAAAGGATTTTCCAGAAGAAAGAGTATTGAGCGTTTCCATGGGCACAACTTACAATCCACAAATGCACTTCAATGATAAATATTTATCTTATAAAGGTTCTTCAACAGATTTCTTAGGATTTGATGATGGCCAAAGAAAAGTGCCACTTGGTGCAAGAGCTAATCAAATTCCAACTCCAGTTAGTGGAGCTTCCGGAGAAAATGTGAAAAGCTTCGTAAAGAGATTTGATAATACATTAGCTGCGAGTACTTCTCAAAGTAAAATGGATTTAAGTGGCAGTATTACGTATGCTGATCAGTTTGCTATAGGCGGAAAAAATAAATCCAGTGCTCCTAAATTGGGTTATATGTTTTCTGCTTCTTACAAGTCAAACTATCAATATTTTGACAAGGTGGAATTCGGTGAATACCAAAGATTAACTGATCCAAGTGAGTATGAAATTGTTCCAGCTACTGTCCAAACTGGTAGTATTGGTGAGCGTAGCTTTTTAGTTGGATTATTAGGTGGGGTTGCTTTCAAAACTCAATATACTAAAATCAGATTGACCGCTATGCACCTACAAAATGGAGTAAGCAGAGCAGGTAAATTTGAAATCAACAACGATGGTGAACGTGTTGGCCAATCAGGTTACTTTGCTACTTCGGATAACCTTGAGTACAATCAAAGAGGTTTGACCAACATTTTATTAAATGGTGTTCATGCTTCTAAAAGTGGAGACTGGCAAGTTGATTGGAGAGTGTCTCCAACTTTATCTTTTTCAGATGATCCAGATATCAGGAAAACAG
>JAKQLF010000322.1 GCA_029567325.1 Bacteroidota bacterium
GTGACATTTTTTCAAAATATGCAGGATCAATAAAGAAATCTCTGATGATGCTTTTTCTGACATTATTTTCTATCGTTTCAGCAATAGCACCTTTATCCCCTTTGATACCTTTTGGCAGTGAATTGATGGCTTCCCCAATTCCTGAGTTTGTTATGATTTCCAACAAGGACATGTCACCAAATGGTGAAATATTCTCAGGCTCATCAGCTTGAATATAAGTATCTATCAGATGCCTCATATCTGCTTCGTAGGTCTTGAGATCTAATGTTTCTCCAGATGCTTTTTTGATTTCTTCCCGTAATTTCAGGTAGAAATCCAGTTCTTTTTTGATGTTTTCCACTTGCTTTTGAGAATACCCCGCTTCTTCCATTTCATCAGCAATGTTTGCATACGCTCTGATGAAAGCCACCGTATTTTTATAAAGTGTCGTCCGTTGTGCGGAGGTTTCTTTAAGGGCTTCCTCTTTTTCAGGATTTCCACAAAAATAATGGATATAATCAAGGGTAGATTTTGGTGGTTTTACGGGCTCACAAAGTACGTATAAGGCTTCAATAGTGTCATCCAATCGTTGTTTTCCTGCAGTCAATCGATCTTCCAGCATGACGCTGATGTCCTCTTTATCAAAAGAATCCAAATCCAATTCTGAGGTATATACAGAAATGGCAGCCCCTACACTATCAAATAGATTTCTATAGTCCACAATGTAACCAAAATCCTTTTCTTCACCATTCACACGGTTGGTTCTGCAGATGGCCTGGAATAAACCGTGGTCTTGCATGCTCTTGTCTATATACAAGTAGGCACAACTTGGAGCGTCAAATCCGGTCAATAATTTGGATACAACCACCAGCAATTTCATGTGAGCCGGCTCTTTTTTAAATTTTAGTTTGGCCCAATCTTCGTAACTTTCTGTTTTAGTTTTATTTGGTAAAGTCTCTACATTTTTCAGAATCTCCTCATATAAATTGTAAATGGCTTCTTTTTGTGTGTCTGTATTTGCGCCGGTATCTTCAGTGGTCACATCTCCGTGGTGTGGATTGTACGAAGTGATGACTGCACATTTTCCTTTGAATTCCGTTTTCTGAAATAATTTGTAATACTCACAGGCTTCATAAATGGAGTTGGCTATCAAAATTGCATTGCTTCTGGTAGATAATAGCAAACGTTTGGTGCTAAAGTCGAAGATAATGTCAGCTACAATTTTTTCCATACGCGAACGACTGCTCAATACATTTTGCATCGTTCCCCATTTCTTCTTTAATTCAGAAGTTTGAAATTCATTTAAACCTCTTGTTTTTGCATTAAACCACTCGTCGACTTTGCTTTCTGAGGTAAGTCTTTGTTCTATGTCTCGAGGTTCGTACATTAAATCGAGAATTACTTTATCCTCCACCCCTTCGTTAAATTTGTACGTGTGGATGTATTTCCCAAATACTTCCAGGCTGGTTTGTTTGTCTTTTTTTAGTAGTGGAGTTCCGGTAAAACCAATGAATACCGCATTGGGCAACATGGCTTTCATGGTACGATGGAGTCTACCGCTTTGCGTACGATGACACTCATCTACAAAAATAAATAATTCGCCAGCAATTGGAATTGGGTTTTCTGCCAATTCTGTAATGAATTTATCGAAGTGTTTATCGTCTTTCCTTCCAAACTTGTGTATCAAGGAACATAACAACCGAGGTTTATCTTGTCCCAATTGAGCCATCAAATCATTACCGCTGCTTGTTCTATAAATTTGCTCACCTGCATCAGTGAAAACATCTTCAATTTGCTTATCCAGCTCAGTTCTATCCGTGAGGATGGCAATACGAGCATTGGGATTGTTCTCCAATATCCACTTCGCCAGGTAGA
>JAKQLF010000326.1 GCA_029567325.1 Bacteroidota bacterium
TGGTATGTTGCTCAGCATGGATTTGACATTGACTACACAGTGATAGGCAATCCAGGTAATTTGATCAAGTTTGATCAGTTTTTCGACATATCCTTATTTCAAAATATGTACACCAAAAATGCCAATGTTTTTGCGGCAATTCCATCGCTTCATGCTGCCTATCCAGTCATAGCCACTTATTATTGCGTTAAATATAGATTCAAATTCTTTGCAATACTTTCGATTATCGTAACTTTGGGCATTGCTTTTAGTGCGGTATATTCCCTTCACCATTATTTGATAGATGTGTCATTGGGTATTATCTGTGCTATTCTGGGAATCTTCATATATGAAAAATTCTTAAGTAAAACGAAGGTAAATACATTATTAAATAAGTTTGCACTTTACATTGCAAATCAAAATACCAAAATTGAAGACTAAAAACAATTCGATATGAACAATTTGAAAAATAAAATGGCAGCATACGATGCGCCTCAAAAAGTGCAAAGTCTTGGTATGTATCCCTATTTCAGAACCATCGAGTCTGAACAAGATACGGTTGTAAAGATTAATGGTAAGGATGTTTTGATGTTTGGTTCTAATAGTTATTTAGGACTAACCAATCACCCAAAATTGAAAGAAGCCGCCAAAAAAGCGATAGATAAATATGGATCAGGTTGCGCAGGTAGCCGTTTTCTCAATGGGACTCTAGATTTACATTTAACGCTTGAGGACAAATTGGCAAAATTTGTGGGTAAAGAAGGCGCTTTAGTTTTTAGTACAGGTTTTCAAGTAAATTTAGGGGTCATTTCTAGTATTCCAGGTAGACATGATTACATCATATTAGATGACTTGGACCATGCATGTATCATCGATGGCTCTAGACTGTCTTTTGCTAGAACACTCAAATACAGTCACAATGATATGGCTGATTTAGAGCGCATTTTGCAACGTGCAGAACCAGATAAAATAAAATTGATCGTTATTGATGGCGTTTTCTCAATGGAAGGTGACATAGCAAAGCTACCTGAGATTGTTGCTCTCGCTAAAAAATACAATGCCAATGTGATGGTAGATGACGCCCATGGATTGGGTGTTTTAGGTGATCACGGTAGAGGTACAGCGTCGCATTTTGGGTTGACAGATGATGTAGACCTCATTATGGGTACATTCTCCAAATCACTTGCTGCTATTGGAGGTTTCATTGCTGCGGATAATGATACCATCAACTACCTCAAACACAATGCCCGTTCTTTGATTTTCTCTGCTAGTATTGCACCTTCAAATGCAGCAAGCGTTATTGCAGCTTTAGACATCA
>JAKQLF010000330.1 GCA_029567325.1 Bacteroidota bacterium
GGGAACTTGCAAAGCCAATGATGTAAATCCAAATGAATGGCTCAAAAAAGTATTGGAAAAATTACCAGATACTAAAATGTCAGAATTAGCCGGTTTATTGCCAATTGGAGGGGAGGTAGTGTAGTTGCTCGGATGGATACAAAGAAAATACTTAGTCGTTTTTCCTCAACATTTAATACATAGTATTTTCAGACTTCTGCACGACATAGTGAGTAACTCAAGTAAACAAGAAAAATTCTTCATCCATAGGGGCAAATGGTTACAGGCCAAAACTGTTGAAGTCTTAGAGACGTACTTTGGTTTTGAAGGCAAAATTTTTAACGAATATAAAGTTGATGGACGAGGTCAAGATGTCTTGTTTCTTAAAGATGAACTTGCTTTAATTATTGAGAACAAGGCTCATAATGAAGTTCGATTCAGTGGCGTTCCTAATGTTAAAACTATATTTGAACAATATCTCGCACGATTTAAAAAATCGATTCAAAAAGGTTATGATCAATGTTGGAGAGTTAAGAAAAACTTTCTTCAAAAAGATGAATTCAAAATAACTTATAATCAAGGGAAGAATGCTGAATTAATTACAACTAAAAATTATCCGAATGTTTTCTCAATAATTTTAACATTAGATGAATTTCGAACACCACAAATTAACACAACAGATTTACTAACTATACATCCAGATGATGACAAATTTCCATTATCTATAAGCATAGATGACTTTGAAGTGATTTTATTAACCTTAAAAAAAATGAATAAAAGCTTGAATGAGCTAACCAAATATCTAAAGCTTAGAGAGCAAATGCAAGGTAAGTTGAGATCTTCGGAAGAATTGTCAATATGGGCAACATTTATAATGAATTCACATTTTAAAATTCCTGAGGACAAGAACAAGAGTTTTTACCCAGGTTTTAAAGCTTTAGAAGTTTTTAATCATCAATATGAAGTTGGAATGGGATTTAGAGATGAAAAATATATGAAGATGAAAAAAAGTGACACTTTCAAACATTTAAATAAAATGAGGAAGCGGTTAATTGTGTTTGATACAGTTTAACATATCTTAGTTGCTATATTGCTATCGCAATGCCTCAACTATAAGAACTATAACTTATGCTATCAAGAAAAAACAATAGATAACATTTAAAACGAGATTTTAAGGATATTTCCTGGAAGAATTACAAATATTGACAAATGAATCAACTATCCAGCATAAAAGAAAGACTTAAAAACTTAAATGACACTGAATTTCAAGAGATATGTGATTGCTTTTTAAGTTTACGGAATAGAGACTATAAAGCATATTCACGTACTGGGGCTCATAATATAAAACAGAAGACTACCAGAGGTACTCCTGATTTATTTATACAAATGCCGAATGGACTTTATCTGTTTGTGGAGTCCACTACAACTGAACACAAAGGAAAAAGGCTATTGCATAAGTTAAAAGGTGATGTTTCTGGCTGTTTAGATGTTGGTAAAACAAAGATTCCTCTTAGCAAAATTCAAGAAATTATTCTTTGCTACAACTCCAACCTAAAGGTTGAAGAATTAGAGGAAGTGAATAAAAGAGCGATGGAATTGATGGGTAAACCACCAATGCATTATAGTCTTGATGCACTGGCAACCGAAATCTTTTTTCATCACAAGAACCTCGCACATGATTATTTAGATCTTCCGCTTGATACAGGTCAGGTTGTTTCACTAAATAAGTTTGTGGAAGAATATGATAATGGAAAGCAAAAGCTGGCGACACCTTTGGGTGGTGTTTTTCTACATAGGGATAAAGAACTGGAAGATGTTAAAAACAAATTAGCTAATGGAGATATTGTAATTGTTTCTGGACCTGCTGGTGTGGGTAAATCAAAACTGGCACTAGAGTCAATTGAGCAGTTTATTGAATCCCATTTGGATTATAACGCTTTTGCTATTTCACCTAAAGGTGCGGACTTACTTGGCGATTTAGGAGCTTATTTTGAAGGAGAAGATAACAGCATACTATTAGTTGATGATGTTAATCGTGTTGATAAATTTGTACAAATTCTAGGATTTTACCGAGGCTTAAAACATGGTAAACTGAAATTGGTTTTAACTGTTCGTGATTATGCATTGGAGAATGTAAGAGAATGGTTAAGTGCTTATGAAAATTCTATTGTGGAAATCGGAGGATTTGGTTTTGAAGAAATTAAAGCCATAATAAAGCAGGAACCTTTTGGGATACATAATGGAACATATCAGAGTAAAATTTATTTTATAGCAAAAGGTAATGCCAGGCTTGCAGTAATGATGGCAATGATTGCCAGAAAAACAAATAAGCTAGAATCCTTGAATAATGTTGCAGATTTGTTCGAGCAATATTTTGAAACATTTATAAGCGATGAAGATGCTTTTAAGGATAAGCGAGTACTTAAAGCTTTAGGTATAATTTCCTTTTTCTACACCTTACCTTACAATGATAACATTAACGATTTACTGGACTCAGTAGCCAATTCATTTTCAATTTCCTGCGATGACTTACGAGAGGCTTTTGATAGATTACACAGTTTGGATTTGATAGAGTTGAATTACGAACATGTAAAAATTGGTGAACAAAATCTATCCACCTACTTTTTTTATAAAGTTTTCATCAAAGATCGACTACTTTCATTCAGGTCACTTTGGAACAATTATTTTGAACGACAAGAATACCGATTTAAGGACACCGTTTATCCAATTCATCAATGTTTTGATAAAGAGTTAATAAAGAAAGAAATAAAGCCTGTCTTGATTTCTTATTGGAAGACTATTCAATCAGATGAAAATAAGGCATTTCGTTTTCTAAATTTCGCTTGGGAATTTTTGCCTGAAGAAAGTTTTGCTTATCTGGAAGTACAAATTAATTGTTGTGTAGCTTCTCAGGTATTGGAACTGAAAACAAAATATGAAACGAATGATTTTGTCAGCCCACACAAACAAGAAAAAAAACTGCACCTGCTTGCAAATTTTTTAAAGGAACCTCTGTATTGTTTGATTGCACTTGAATTTTCATTTCAATTAGTAGAACGGAATCCAGAACATTTACAGCAATTAATATATCACATAGACCAGAAATTTAATTTTATTGATGCAGATTACAACAACCAATTTCAAAGACAATCAATCTTAGTAGATTATTTAGTTGAGGAAATTGGAAAAGGACAGATACAGACATTAGCATTTTTTGCTGTGTCAAGGACTTTATTAAAGTGGTTGCGTTGGACTTATAAGAATCCAGAAGAAGCTGACCAACTCAACTCAAATATTGCTTCAGTTAAGCAATCTCGAGGGAAAATTTTAGATGCTCTTTGTAATCTTTATAGCAACTATCCAGAAGAAGTATTTGGGGTGATGCTTGATTTTTCAGTGAGACACGGCAAAGGCAATAAGTATACAATAGCTTTTGATTTAGCCTATTTGATTCCCTGGATAGATAGCAATATGAATAGCATTAATTTCCGCCATTGTTATTACGTTCGGGAAATGGTACGTTCTTCAATCAAGGGTGAGTGCAATCATGATTCTTTCATGAGACTGAAATCGACCTTTACTCATCCTACCTATTCTTTGTTTGAGTTGGTAAACTGGGATAGACGAAGGGGTAATGAAGATTACGATTTAGCAGATTACAGAGAGTTTGAAGTAATAAAAATAGCCGATATTACTAATAATAACTTAACCTTTAAATCAAAAGATGAGGTTAAGCAATTCATCACCCAGTATAATGAAATATTGAAGTGGAGTGAGATTAGAATACATTATCAACACCTTGTTGTTGATGCTATTATAAAAGCTAACCTGTTAATTGAAAATGAAATTGGATTTGCAACCTTCGTTGAACTTGCAAGACTTCAGGAAAAAGGGGGGTTTAATTCAGATTTTTTTATTTCATATAGTACCCTTGACAGTTTGACTGTCCATCCAAAATTGGCGGAAAAGTTTTGGAAAGCAATTGGTACGGAAGGCCTCAACGAAATGTGGAAATTGGAAGTACTGACTAGTCTTCCTAGTGAAACAATTACGAAGGAACATCTTTCTCGACTTTACATTGTTTTGAATGAGCTTCATATAAACTTTCGAATCCAGCTTGAACGCTTCAGGAAATATGAAAAGATAGACCCAAAAATCCTTCCTAAAGTAATACAAATAGTCGTGAGGAAAATTGAGGAAGAAAATCTAAAGATTTATTTACCAGAAGAATTCTTTGTTCAGAACGCTGATTTAATTGAAGATATTGAGATACTAAAGAAAGCCTATCTCCAGCAAGATGAACTGGATCATAATTTTGATTATGGTGGTAAAGGTTTACTGACGATCCTTAAAAGGGATAGTTGTTTTTTGTTGGAATTCGTTAAAGAGATTTTTGGAGAGGATCGACAAGGACGTGATAAAGATGATAAAGAACTGAATATAATTTGGAATTTGCTCAATGTTGAGGAAATTCTGGATGATACAATTGCATATCTGGCCAATTTTGTTGATCATAACTTTTTTTCAGAACACTATGCGAATGCTTTTTTTCAACAACTTACTCATAACGGAGAAAGAGCTGATAAATACCTATTAAGATTAATCGAAAAGTATAATGATCAACCAAAAATAATACGGATTGTATTTGACATAATTCTCAATTCACGGAAGGCTTTGTTTGAAGAGGCATTTGGAACATACATTAAAAAAAATCAAAAAGTGGAATGTTTCATAGAAATTAGCTGGACAGAGAACCAAGTTTTATTCGCAGGTCATGCTAATGTAGGCTCTTTAAGAGCAGCCAAATGGGAAAAACTATTAAGATTAGTAGAAGAAGCCAGATTAGGTATAAAGACACGTGCAGTTCGGAATTATATCAAAGACCAAATAGATAGCGAACTTCAATATGAAGAGGAAGAAAAAAGGCGAAAATTCTTTAATGGTTTTTAAACCTTCCCAATAAAACCAATACCACACCACCTTGTAACAGTCAAAATGAAAGAAACCAAAGAAACATCAAACAGCATACAAAACGACAAATCAAAGATTAGGGTGAACTCGCATGACCAGCCCTACCCTACTGCTGATGTTTTACAAAAAATACTTCAACCGCGGAGGTTGACTTCGTACTTCCTGGTTTTCATTGAAAGTGGTGCCATCACCTACAACCTGGACTTACAAGATATTGCCATCACCGAGGGACAATTGATGTTTGCCATGCCCAATCAAGTTTTTGAAAATTATTGTCACATTCCATAAAATGAATATTGAATATAATAAGAGAAATTTCTATCCTGATGAGCTACGAGTATTAAAGAAATTGCAAACTCAAAAAGAAAAAGAAACAATTGGTAAGATAAAGTTTTACCATTTTTTGTTTTTTGGACTATTGGGGGCAACATCATCATATGTAACTTCTAAAATACCTGATGGATTTTGGACTTTTATTTTTGGGATAACTGCTGTATTTTCCTTTTCATTTATTGTATTAATGCCTTATGAAATGTATAGGATGAAGAGAAAACATAAAGATTTTTTAAATCGCCTAGATGCAACTATAGAGAAGGGGACAGTTGCCACTTGCAAAATTAAAGCAAAAAGAATTGCGGTTGCTTTGGAGTATGAAGATGAAGGCGATTTGTTTATTATTGAATATGATATTGACAAAGTTCTGTTTATGTGGGACTATGACTATAACCTGCGGAAGAAATTTCCTTGCCTTGACTTTGAAATTTATGAAGAAAATTTCTTTAAACTTTTGGGCAGACAAGTTTATCCACAAAGCGATCGCATCAAACCTATGACAATTGACAGTAAAGCTAAATGGAATTATATGAGTAAAATTGGTTCAGCTGGACACTTAGAGACGATGAATGTTAGTTTCGACAAGCTAATTGAAGATTACAATAACTGTGCTTAACAAGCAGACTATCAAGTTTATCAGAATACATGGATTTCTATTATCTTTTGTATTAATTTTGAGATAACGTCTTCAAAACCAGTGGCATCAAGAATTTGCCAAATTTTGAATGTCATTTTATAAAATGCTAACACAATGAAAGAACCATTAGCCTTTTTAGTTTTAGAAAAACAAGTGATCAAGCTTTATGATGAATCTGATTACAAATTTGACTTTGTGGACAACATTAAAACGTACAACAAGGAATTTTTTGGTGGCGACAAAAAAGCTTTGACTACTCAAATCGGAATTGAGGTTTTTGAAGATGATGAAATGAAATCAAGTTGCATCATTGGCTCAGAAGGCGGTGGGACAAGTTTGGAAGGAAACACTTACCTAATCAGTTATGGTGGACTTGTAATTTGTTGCTCAAACACTGTATTTAAATTGACATTACCAGATTTAAATTTAGAATGGAAAACTATTTCTGATCCTGCAACATGCTTTGGAATTTATTATTTAGGTCCTGACTATGTAGTTCATGGAGAACTTGAAATAACAAAACTTGATAAAGACGGAAAAATAGTTTGGCAAAACAGTGGACGTGACATTTGGATAACAGCTGAAGGAATTGATAATTTTGAAGTTTATAATGATTATATTCTGGCAACTGACTGGGAATATAACAGATATAAATTTGACTATGATGGAAAATTATTAGAAGAATACAAAACTGAACCATTGAAGTAAAAACAGAAAGATGAAAAATTAGAAACCAAAAAAGGTGGAAGTTTTAGTAAAAATAAAAACTAGCAATAAATTAGAAAACAATCAGAAATATGACAACAACATTCAAGACGAGATTCTGGAGAATAAGTAAATGGTTTGCAGGGCTTTTTGTTTTGCTGTTCGTTTTTAGGCTTATCTATGGTTATGTAGCAACAGACACAAATACAGGAAGTGATTACAGCGACAACTTTTTTAGTAGCATTGACAATTTAAGAAAAAACTATGCCTCTGAAAAAATTGCAATGAATGGCGATGTTCAAGTGGCGTCAAATATTGCTTCCAATCAAAAATATGAAAAGACTGCCTCCATTAAAATTAAGACTTCTGAATTTGAAAAAGACGAAAAGTTACTGAAAGAAAAGTCAAAATCTTTTAACGCAGTTATCCAATACGAACAATCTCTTGGGCAAAAAGGGAACAGACAAATCCATTTGTTATTTGGTGTCAATCCAAACTTGTTTGATAGTCTGTATTTTGAAATGAAAAAAATTGGTGTGCTCAAAGCAACTGAAATTACTAAAGTTGATAAGACGAATGAATACAGACAACTGAATGCAAAAAAAGCTTCTATTGAAAAAACACTTCAATCTCTTAACGAACTAAAATCAAAAGGTGGACAAATTTCCGATTTTGTTTCACTCAATGACAAAATATTAGAAATAGAAGAAAAAGCACAAGAACTAGGTGTGGAACTAGGCAATTTTGACACGGAGAATGAGTTTTGCACCATTAAACTATCCATGTATGAAGGTACGACTGAGATAAACATAAGTTTTATTCATAGAATTAAAGTGGCCTTGGAGTGGACAATAAAATATTTTGCAATCATTGCATTTACGACGCTAGTACTTTCGCTGACAATTTTTGTTTTGCTTTTAATCATTGACAAATCGAAAGTAATGAACGCCATAAACAATAAACTAAATGAATAATTGCACTACTTTTATACCTTAGAGTCCGGAAAAAAAACTTGAAAAGGAAAATCTAAATTATGAAACAAAGTAAATTATTGGAGATGCACAATGTTGGTATTGTTGTGGAATCTCTTGATCTTGCCATTGAGTTTTTCACAGAAATTGGGCTGACTCTTGAAGGTCGAATGATGGTCGAAGGTGAATGGGCCGGGCGTGTGACTGGACTCAACAATCAGTCCGCTGAAATCGCAATGATGGTTACTCCTGATGGCCACTCCAGACTTGAACTTTCACGTTTTATATCACCACAAACAATAGCCGATCACAGAACCGCGCCTGTGAACGCTCTTGGTTATCTCAGGGTGATGTTTAGAGTTGATAATCTTGATGAACTATTAGGTCGGCTTGAAAAATATGGTGCTCAAGTTGTAGGGGAAGTGGTACAGTTCGGTGACGTTTATCGACTATGTTATATTCGTGGCGTAGAAGGATTGCTGATTGGCTTAGCGGAGCAACTCGGTAATGATACTGCGAAAGACATTTTAGAAAACAGTCATTAAAAAAGTACCAGACCCGTCATTGAGTATGCATTATCTACAAAAAATGGGATTATGAATAAATTAATGCTTTGGGGAATATTACTTTTTACCAACAGTATAATTGCACAATCTGATCAATATTTCTTATCTGACTTTTTATTGGAAGATGAATTAAAATCTGAGAACCAATTAAATGAACTCAGACAGCATAACTTTTCGAATATTTGGAATAAAACAGCAAATGAATTTATTTATGGAATTATAGGCGATGACCATGAAAGGATTAGGTTAAAATTTCTAGCAATAAATAAAAATGTAGAAAATCCGAATCAATATTACGTTACAGGTAAGACAAAGGTTAAAGATATTGTTTGTGATTTTTCTGGAACCATTACACTCCAGATCGTATATGAAGTTAAGGAATTGCACTATGGAGTTGATGATGAATTCCAAAACAAAGGAATAAAAAAACAAGGCATTTTGATAGCGGAATATTACTTTGAAGAAAATGCTCAACAAAAAGACAGTGGTTTTTTCAAAGGGAAATTATATTCCAAATGGTATCTTGACAAAAAAAACGAGATAAAATACGATGACATTCAATCTATTTCAGATAGCTATTGCAACAATGCTTTTATTGGAGTTTGGAAAAGTAATTCAACCGGAAAGGAAAAGATTTGCAATTGGGCAGATTGGCGAGTCCCCAATGCCAATCAAGATTTTGATATTGGAGCTGGTGAATTTAGCGTATCAGAAAAATATTGGAACAGAGGTTGGTTAGATATTGCTCTTAAAAACCAAGTACCAAATAAAGCGATGGTTCGAGAAAAAGGGGGGAAAAAATTAAAAGATTGGTGGGAATAATATCTCTCTATTGTTCCTCATTTATTTGGTGAGGCAGGTACAGCCATATTTGGCAAATTAATAGTTATTAACTAATTGATTATCAATAATATAATGTCTTTTTTATGAGCGTTAGTTAACGTGGTTACGGGCAGCCACTTGAAAACATAAAACCAAATACGTATCTTTGAATAAAAAACACGTATCATGACATCCAAACTCACTTTAACTGTTGAAAAATCCGTAATAGAACGAGCAAAATCGTATGCGAAAAATACAGGAAGGAGTCTTTCAGAAATAATTGAGACCTACTTAACAACCATTACAAATGAAAGCACAAACAATGACTTATCTCCTAAATTGAAAAAATTGGTTGGAGTTGTAAAACTTCCCGATAATTTTGACGAAAAAGAAGAGCTGCGCTCAGCATTGGAAAAGAAACATCTATGAAAAGAATATTTTTAGACACCAATATTATTGTTGATTTAATTGCTGACAGAAAGCCATTTAGTAAGTATGCCATTCAAATATTTCAGAAAGCAGAATTGAAAGAAGTTGAACTTTTTACTTCATCACATTCAATTGCAACAACACATTTTGTATTGAAAAAATATCTTGGAGAAAAAGAACTTAGAGATGTTTTGTATGATCTCCTTGATTATCTTACTGTAATCGCTGTAGATGTAGATATTTTGAAAAAAGGCTTACGCTCGAATCATAAAGATTTTGAAGATTCCATACAAATACTTTGTGCGTCTTCAATTAAGAAGATTGATTGTATTGTTACAAGAAACACTAAAGATTTTAAAAGAAGTGAAATCCCAGCTTTAAATCCAGACGAATTAATATTAAACATATAGTTTGCCTTGCCTATTACAATTGATCAGAGCATTGTAAATTTGAAAAACCTTAGGGAAATTATTTTTGACTACACCGTAAAATTGAACATATGAACGACAATACAATAGACAGCTTACGCGAAGCTTTAAAACATTCACCCGATAATACTCCTCTGCGCTTTTTACTAGCTGACACACTTTTGACATTGAACAGACTTGATGAAGCAGAAATAGAGTATGCTGCCATTCTCAAAATATCTAATGAGGACAAAGCTAAGGTTGGACTGGCAAATGTGTTTTATAGAAAAGGTAGCTATTCTGCATGTAATGTTGTTTTGGAGGAAGTGATTGAAAAAGGAACAAGCGATATAACAGTTTTTACCTTATATGCGAAAGGGCTTTTAAAGGAAAATTCAGTCGCAAAGGCCATTGAAGCTTACAAAAAAGCCCTAGCCATTGACCCAAAATATTTTGATGAAGAACTTGACAACCAATTGCGTCAAAGAGGAAGTAATGAGATAACTGAAACAGAAGAAGAAATTGACAATCGTTTTTTGCAAAAACCAAAAATCAATTTCAGTGATGTTGGAGGAATGGAGTTGGTAAAAAAAGAGATTGAATTAAAAATTATAAAACCGCTACTTCATCCGGAGCTTTACAAAGCATATGGCAAAAAAGTAGGTGGCGGCATTTTACTTTATGGACCACCAGGTTGCGGTAAGACATTCATTGCCAAAGCAACAGCTGGTCAAGTAAATGCCAAATTCATAAGCGTGAGTTTGAATGATATTTTAGATATGTGGATTGGCAACAGTGAAAAAAATCTACACGAAATATTTGAGTTGGCAAGAAATAATACTCCATGTGTTTTATTCATAGATGAGATTGATGCTTTGGGAGCTAGTAGAAGCGACATGAAGCAATCAAGCGGCAGACATTTGATCAATCAATTTTTGCAAGAACTTGACGGAATTGATAGTACAAACGAGGGCGTTTTAGTCATTGGAGCTACCAACACTCCTTGGAATTTAGACCCTGCATTCAGAAGACCTGGCCGGTTTGACAGGATTGTATTTGTTCCACCACCAGATGTAACAACGAGGGAGTCAATTTTAAGATTAAAGTTAAATAACAAACCAACGGGCACAATTGATTTGCAGACCATTTCCAAAAAAGCAGAGCATTACTCTGGTGCGGACATTGACGCAATTATTGACATTGCAATTGAACAAAAACTTGAGGCTTCTTTCAGCGATGGTATTCCAAAACCGCTTGAAACAAACGATTTATTAATTGCTTTAAAAAAGCATAAACCAAGTACTCAGGAATGGTTTTCGACAGCAAAGAATTTTGCCATGTTTGCAAATGATTCAGGACTTTATGACGATATTTTAACCTATTTGAAAATTAAGAAATAACATGACAGAAGATCACAGACTATCAAAAGTTGAAATTCTCATTCAACAGAAAAAATTTCAGGAAGCAGAAAAGATCCTTTCTGATTTACTTACAGGGGATTCAAACAACATTCACTATTTGACATTGCTGGCAGAAGTATACTTGCAACAAGATAAATTTGAAAATGCCAATATTATCATCGAAAATGCATTTGGCCTATCGCCTGATTCTGCTTATTTATTCTTCATCAAATCACGTATTGCAATTGAGCAAGAAAAATTGAATGAAGCCGAAAAAAATATAAATCAAGCAATTGAGCTAGATGCTTACAATGCAGACTATTTTGCAGTATTGGCAAACATCAAATTGGCGCGTAAACAGTTTGAAGAATCACTTGAAATAGCAAATAGGGCTTTGGAAATCGATGCCGAAAATCTAATGGCATTAAACATGAGGAGTACCGCATTAAACAAACTGAATCGAAGTGAAGAATCATTTGAAACAATTGAAGGAGCCTTACGAGAAGATCCAAACAATGCCTACACACACACAAATTATGGTTGGGGATTACTTGAAAAGGGAGATCATAAAAAAGCATTAGAACATTTTAAAGAAGCACTAACCAATGACCCAACATTTTATTATGCACAATCAGGAATGCTTGAAGCGATTAAAGCAACAAACCCCATTTATCGCCTTTTTCTGAAGTATTCATTTTTTATGAGCAACCTTACTGCTAAGTATCAGTGGGCTGTAATCATTGGATTTTATTTTGGTTTTAAGGTATTGAGATCAATTGCAAGAAATAATGAAGCCCTTCAACCTTACTTAACTCCGCTCATTATTGCACTTGCTATCTTTGCATTTTCAACTTGGCTAATTGGACCAATCAGTAATTTGTTTTTGCGATTTAATAAATACGGGCAATTACTACTTGATGAAAATGAAAAAACTAGTTCAACTTTGGTTGCGATGAGTCTAGGAACATGTATTGTTGGTCTACTTTTATACTTTGTTTTATCTGAGGAAAAAATGTTGACCATTGCTGCTTTTGGCTTTGCAATGATGCTGCCATTAGGTTCTATGTTTTCCCGTTCTAAAAATAAAAACGGACTATTGATTTATACAATTGCTCTGGCACTCGTTGGACTTATTGCAATCGGGCTTACCTTTACGACAGGTGAAATGTTTAATCTAATGACTGGAGTTTTCCTATTTGGATTTGTAGCTTACCAATGGGTAGCGAATTACTTGGCAATTAAGCAGGACAATTTATAACTTAATAAAGAAAAACATGGTTTGAGATTTTATTTCCTTCCCGCAAAGTTAATTGTATACAATACTGTTGAGATCACACTTCTAATCAGAGTACCCAAGAGTGCATTCACAACTTCTTAAATTGGTCGTTGGGATTTTGTCATGATTTTTGGAACCTAGGCCAAAAATCCCGCCAAAATCATATTCTGGTTTCATTTTTACCATGGACTTCATCCATGGCTATAATATTTAACCCCTCTGGGGTTTTTAAAACGAAGTTGTAAATTGAGCCGAGCAGAGATCACACCAATAATTACAGTAACGAAAGCAACAAAATTTGAGCAATGATTTTAAAACATTTCTTTAAAAATCGAGACAAAAGGAAACGCTTCGCACACATTGGGTCTGGAATGGTCATTCTTATTCACGCAAATACCAATCGGAAATGAATTTGACCATTTTCTTGTTGCAAATTTAATCGATATCTTCATCGTTCAATTTCGCCAGAGCTAAGGCTATGTCTCAATTTCTCTCTTCGATCTCGATCAAATTTTCTTAACAACAATTCTGGTCAATCCATATTCCGTTTGGTATATGTATTATTTGAAAGTGGACAAGAAACTTATAAAATATTTGCCTTAGCGGGGTTGGTGTTTTTATCCATTGCATTTTTTCATCCAATCATTGAAAAAAAAGTACCTTGGGTCGACGGAATATTTTTTATAATTGAGGGTATTTTGACATTTATAGTAGCCTTTGATTATTTTCAATTAGGGAAAAAAGGGCTTCCAATAACATATATGCTTCTTGGGCTTTTTCAATTTTTTATGGCCTTCAGAAAAAGTAAAGAGGGAATAGCACATCACAAAACAATAACTTAAGAATGGAAAAGAAAAGAAGAACCATCATTGCAGTTTTGCTCATGATATCTATTGTGAACTATAGTAGACTTGCAGGCAACGACAACATAAGATTGGTACATTTTGTCTCAATCTTTGTAATCGGTGTTTTAACAGGACTTTTGATAAACGAATTTGTGACTTTATTTAAAGCAAAACGGGAATAAACTCTGTGTAAAAGCAATAAATACTACCGTTTACGACTAAGATTTGCCTTCAGTCAAGAGGAAGGCATTGGTTTTTTTAAAGGGTAAAAAATCAAACAAAATTGGTCAAATCAGAATTACAAAACTAAAATTGATAATGAAATTAAGTTTTCTTAGAATAGCATTGATTGCTTTGGTTTTTTTTAATGGAATATTGATAGGTGAATGTGTGGGTCAATCAAGAACGGACAACTCTGCAACCCTTGTTGACGAAAAAGTAATCTACGAAATACCTATGGCTTATGAATTAATGCACATTGCACTGGCCTTAACCGATACTACCATCGTTTCAAACGGGTATAATATTTACAATGAAGTAATCAACAAAAAAACCAACTATTACCAAGAAGTTATCAAACATTTTGCACCATTTAAAAACCACGAACTTATCATCGAATTAAATAAGCACTTGCGAAAAAGTGCTTCCAGCTATGTCTTCAATATACAATTAGGCTGCAATTTAAACTTTAATAATAATCGTCTTGAGAAAGTAAACATAATGCCCTGGATAAGGCGAGCTTACATAAATATAAAAGCAGTAAGTAAAAAGGATGTTGAAGATTTTGCTAGAGTTTCGAATTTTGAAAAGTTTTATTCACAACAAAAAGCCTATTATTTAACAGAACTGAAATCTGTTCAGTTACATTCAAATGTGAATGAACAACAAAAATGGTTGGAAAAAGAATTTCCTAGTAAGTATGATAATTACCGCATTATTATCAGTCCACTAATGGGTGATACGCATTTTACTCAACGTTTTAAATTTCAAGGTGAAAGAAAATGCATCATGTGGGTAAAAACTTTTGATAGTAAAAATGAAGAGATCTCTAACATAGACAGAGCAAGATATATTGGAACTGTCATGACAGAAATTGACCATAACTATGTAAATCCTGTGAGTGATCAATACAAAAAAGAAATAAATGCATTAATGGGCGAAAGCTATCGGACTAAATGGACAAATGGTGGCCCAAGCAATTCTTATAAAACAGGTTATAAAGTTTTCAATGAGTATTTGACACATGCGGTTTATCTTTTGTTTGTAACTCAATCATTAAATAGCTCTGAACAGCTCGTCGTTGAAAATTCAAAAATTGAGGTAATGACCAAAGTGCGTAAATTCATAAAATTTGGAGAATTTTATGCTCAGGTAAAAGACATGTATAACGCGAGAAAGCTAAATGAAACTATAACTGACTTGTACCCACAAATAATGGACTGGTGCAAATCAGTTAATGAAAAATAAAATAGGTCGTATTTGAAAACAGCTTTCCCCCTAGTAATTGCAGTAAAGAAATTCATTTCCAGTGGACTGCGAACTTCAGTTCGAAGTATATGGCAATTATGAAGCTTATTCCGACATAAAAAATTATTGAAGGTATTTTGAGGAAAATCCATGGCTTATACCCAAAAGTTTGAATCTTTTTGAGCATAGAAGGTAATAAATTCTGCTCAAACATCAATTTCTGTGTTATAAAGTCAAAATCTATAAAGAAATATTTTGCGAAAAGTATCAAAAAGTGATACCTTTAGCAAAATTTATCTCATGTTAGTAGAAAACAATTACAAGAGATTAGAGCGTTGGATTGAAGACCACCAATCCAAAGGCAAATTATCATTCAGCCTAAATGAAATTAGAAATTCTTTTAAACAGGATAGTGAAACGGCAATAAAGCAGCTTTTGGAACGTCTCACAAGTATTCAAAAAATAGTTTCAGTATTCAAAGGTTACTACATAATTATACCACCACAGTATTCAGCAAAGGGAATTTTGCCCCCTTCAATGTTTATAGACGGCTTAATGAAATTTCTTAATCGAAATTACTACGTAGGCTTGCTTAATGCAGCAGCACTACATGGCGCATCACACCAACAGCCACAAGAATCTTTTGTTGTAACAGAATACCCAGTAATGCGACCAACAAACAAGAAGGGAATTAAAATAAATTATATCAGTACAAAACAAATGCCTCATGAGATTCTTATTGAAAAAAGGAAAACAGAAACAGGATATATCAACGTTTCAAATCCAATACTGACTGCAATTGACCTGGTGAACTTCGAAAAGAAAATAGGAGGACTAAATAGGGCAACTGCCATAATTGATGAATTGGCAGAATCCATTCATCCAAAAGATATAAATGAAACTTTAATAAATTATGCGAGCGTAACTTCGATGCAAAGGTTGGGCTATATTCTAGATGAGATATTGAATAAAAGTGCCTTGGCGGAAAAGATAAATACTAAATGTAAAAAAGCAGGAAAAACATTCTATCTAATCCCGTTAAAAGCGTCAGGGAAGAAGCAAAAAGAACACATAAATGAAAAATGGAAGATAATGATTAACACTGAAATAGAGGTTTATGTATGATACCACAAGCATACATTACAGAATGGAGCAATCAAGTACCTTGGAAATCGAATGAACAAGTTGAACAAGATCTTGTGATTTGCAGGGCATTGGTCGAAATTTTTAAAGACCAATTTCTTGCTGAGAGTTTGGCTTTTAGAGGTGGAACAGCGCTACACAAATTATACTTACAACCTCAACCAAGATATTCAGAGGACATTGACTTAGTTCAGATACGCTCTGAACCAATTAAAGAGACAATACAGGGTTTGCAAAAAGTGCTCTCTTTTCTTGGAAAGTCAAATGTTACTCCGCGAAAAGACAATAATACTATTTTCTATAGATTTGAATCCGAGTTTCCACCAATTCAAAAACTGAAATTAAAAGTTGAAACTAATTGCCGCGAACATTTTTCAGTTTTGGGATGGGTGAAGAAACCCTTTTCTCTTTACTCTGAATGGTTTAAAGGCGATTGTAATTTAACCACTTATTCTTTGGAAGAGTTATTAGGAACTAAGCTCAGAGCATTGTTTCAAAGACGAAAAGGTAGAGATTTGTTTGACCTATGGAAAGCGCTCACTACGACTAATGTTAATCCCGAATTGGTTATTAAATGCTATAAAGAATATATGAGCTTCTCTTTAGAAAAAGCAATTCCAACTAAGAAACAGTATTTTTTGAATCTTGAAGCCAAAAGAAATGATCCTGAATTTTTGGGTGATACTGTGGCATTGTTGCGACCAGAGGAAAAATATAATCAAGATGAAGCTTTTGAATTGGTACTTAAATATCTTGTAGAACTAATGTAACAATATGGATATCACACTCTCAAATCAAATCCAAGTATTCAAGAATGTTTTCAAAAGCAGGGAAGATGTATTTGCGATTCGTTGGGAAAAGGGAAACAAGAGTGGCTATATGCCAGCATATCATTATGACCCATACAGGTATCGTGCACATAAATTGAAAGGCGGGACCTTCCAAAACTATAATGACAAAACCAATTTAAAACTTACAGACCACGAAATTTCAAAACATATCAGTGGAGAACAACTCATTGGAGTTTATCCTTTATTACTCGATAATACTTCGTATTTCCTTGCAGCAGATTTTGATAAAGCCGAGTAATGTTAAATAAAATAGATGCTCAGCTTAGCATCATCTTTAAACAGATATTTTGTGAGAACTTACAATTCCTTTTTGATGATTTGAACTTTTTCATAGTTCCACTCAGTTTCTTTTATAACATTCAATGTTTCCAATGCTTTGACTTTGTCACCAAGCTGAATGTATGAAAGCGCCATGAACCATCTTGCCTCTTGGCTGAAAGGAGAATCAAGTAAAACAGAAAATATTTGTAAACTGGACTGGTAATCTTTGTTGTAAAAATAAGATAAGGCGAGAAAGTAATTGTCTTCACTGGTTTTGTCTGTGATTTTATCGTAAGCAGCAATGGCACTGCTATAATTGGATTTATTATAATGATCAATTGCTTCAACTCTATAGATATCTGTGCCTCCTTTTGTATTGCCCATATGCTCAACTTTGTTCGATAGCTCCATGGCCATAAGTTTTTCGTACGATGTTTCATTCGGTTGGAAAATAAAAAAGGCAGAAACAATGAGCAATATGCTGGCAGCAATTGCCAGGATTGATTTTATGTTGATTAACTTAGTCGTTTTTTTAACTGCTAACTTCGATTTATAATTTTTTTCAAAGTCATTTTTTAGTTCTTTCTTAAAATCAATTGCTAATGCTTTATTGTATGCTTTTTTGAAGTTTATGTCGTCGTCGATACTTTCATTAGAATCAAATATTTTATCTATATTATTCATTTTATTTTATTTCAATTTTAGATAAATTTCTTTAAGTTGATCTTTACATCTTTGTTTTTGTTTTCTGATTGCATCATGTCCTTTTTCGAGTTTATCGGCTATTTCATTCAAGTTCATATCCAAAAAATAATTCATCTTTAGAATTTCCTGACACTGATCACCCAACATTTTGATGGCTTTATTCAACAAAGTAATTTGACTCTCATCAAATTGCTCTTCCTCAGATAAGGTGTCGGCAAAATAATTTATTTCTGTATCAATCACAGGTACTGCAAACTTATGTTGCCTTTGATAATATTGGGCAGCAATAGAAGTCAGTAAAAACTTTAGATTCCCATATACCACCTTGCCCTGAATCATGCGCTCTCTAATCATTAATATGGATTCTATGACAGCATCATATGCCTTATCATATGATCCGTTGAAACTGTTTTGAATATAAATTATACTTTCTTCGGCCTGAGAAAGAAATATCCGTTTAAAAAGTTCATTATCTCCTGCTTTGAGTCTTGAAAGGAGGGCGTTGAACTCAATCTCCGTTAAGTTAAAATTCTTTTCTGTTATATCACTCAAGAGTAGTTATTTTGCTCAAATAGAATCTCATTCCATCAATGGCGTTTAATTTTAAATAAAAATCAAACTGCTATAAGCAAAAGTAACAAAAAACTGTTAGTTTGGTTATATAAGGGTTATCCCTGAAAAGTGTGACATTATTCAGGAAATTATTTTTTTTTAATAATTGTCACAGTTTATTGTTTTTTACTTTATACGGAAAAAAATCAGTGTGAGCAATACTCAGATTAAAGTTATTTTATATTTTTTATGCTTACTTAGTTTCAGAAACACTAAGGCTGAGCCGGTTTCAACGACGCCTTATTCCATTCAGGATACATCAGAGTTTGAATACTTTGTAGTTTTTGAAGAGGGTACACCAACTGATACGCTTTCAGCATACCTTTCAGATTTAAATTCTGAACAGATTTGGTCACCGGATGATAGTAATATCGCATTATGGAAGGTAAAATCGTTTCCTTTTACTCCTCCAAATAGTCAAGTGATTACAAACATTTCCGAAGTTATCAGGGCATCCAAGGCTAAAACAAAAATTTCAGGCACTGCCTTCAATACCGAAGTAAGTATTGATTCTATCGCCCTAGACACTGCTAGTACTTGTTTTGATTTGCCCCAACTAAGTATGGTTCAAGGAAACAACCAAATCAAGATTTCAATCTTAGATACAGGCTTATCCAACATTTCTAACAATTCTAATGCTACATATAATTACAACCTCACTTCCGCAAACGGCTTTGATTATGTAAGAAATGATAATGAGCCTGATGATGAAAATGGCCATGGAAGTCACATTGCTGGTATTATCCACAGTATTGTGAAGGCAGCTAGTCCAAACACAGAAAAGGTGGTTTTTGACATCAGAAAGACACATGACAGTCAAGGTCAAGCCAAATTGTCAAACGTGGTCATTGCCTTTTATGATGCATTAGAAGACGAAGCAGATATCATCAACCTCAGTTTTGGCATTTCAGATACACTTACAACTGATAGACTTTATCCAATACAATTTATGATCAATGAAGCCAAGGAAAGAGGGGTTTTGGTGGTAGCAGCTGGGGGGAATTTTGGTGAAGACAATGACAACAGTTTTAATACTTTTTTGCCAGCCAGTCATATGGACAATAATATAATTTCTGTTGCTGCTATAGATTGTAATGAAAGTCTTTCCTTCTTTTCCAACTATGGTAAATCATCGGTAGATCTTACAATTTATGGTAGAAATATTCCAGGTCCTGATATGGGTACAGGTATTGTTTATAAATCGGGTACTTCCCAAGCAACTGCTATTGTAACTGCCACTGCTGCATTATTGGGCACGCATATGAATCAGTTCGACCCGATAATCCTAAAATGTGCGCTGATCAATGGGGCCGTGAAAGTACCAGCTCTGGAGGAAAAAGTCATATCTGGGGGTATCATTGACGTGAGCAATAGTTTTAGTTTAATAAATTCTATAAATCCTACTTTTATGGTGACAGACACTGCTGATTTTACAAGCGGATCTCTCAGATTTGCCATAGAAAGCAAATGTGGTGTAAACCAAATACAATTTTCCCCTTCTATTTCGGGAAAGACACTAATCATCGAAAATAGAGAACTAAGAATTGATAGCAATTTATCCATCATAGGTGGAGGTATAAACGCAACTAAAATATTCAGTAATGGTCCACACAATACGCTGTATTTGGGTAGCTCAGCAGAAGTTTTACTTTCAAATCTCAGTTTAATAAAAAATGCCTCAGCACCTGCCAATATCATAAATAAGGGGAACTTAACTGTCGAAAATGTAACGATCAAATGATCTGCAACAATTCAAAAGAAAGTTATTTGCATTGCAAAGAGTAAGTTCAAAAACCAAATGTGTGGTAACCTCATTTGCCAGTAGATCATTAATAATCTTTCAACCTTGTCCAAAATTTCGGTAAATTTGTATAACCAATATGGTATATATGAATTTATTGAATTTTAGTTGTTTGATTTTCTTACTTTCTTTTTATACAGGTTATCAAGAACATGAAAAGGATCTCTTATCCAGATTAAAGCAAAATATTGAAAAGGAACAATTTGAAGACAATATAATTTTATATGAAAGAGCTGATTTGGGTCGATTTGACTGTGTTGAGAAAGGTAGGATTCATCATCAATTAGGTCTCTCATATTATAACTTAGACAAAGAGGACCAAGCAATAGAAGCATTCAAAAAAGCAACTGAGGTTTGGAAAAATTGCAAAGGTATTCCTGACGAAGAAGTTGCGAATACCATCTATAATATTGGAGTTTCTTACCAATATACCTCCAGCATCTACTTAGGTAAGAATTACATTGATACAGCATTATACATTTATGAAAGTTTGGACAGCTTTCCTGCCGAAAAAATAATTTCAAAATACGAAGGCGCAGCTAGTTTTTATTCGGATCTGAAGGATTTTTTTAGAGCTGAATTACTTTTTAAAAATGCTGAATTAAAATACCAGTCAATCCAATCTGATGACCTTGTATTTCCAATGCTAAACAGATTGGTACTATATATTGAGTTCAGAAAATATAAAAAAGGTTTTCAACTTTTTAATGAAATTGAATCGCTCTTGAGCAAAAATGATGAATTATTAGATGATTATCATAAATCTATTTTTTATCTAAATGCGGGAAATCTTTTCTTAAAAATGAATCAGTTGGATAAATGTTTTTATTACACCAAAAAGGCACAAGCCATATTGCCAAAAGAAGAACATAATTTACTTTCCAATGTCCATGAAATATTGGGGACTTATTATAGTAGGAAAAATGAATTAAACCTTGCAGAAATAGCATTTGAAAAGGCACTTAATTACAGAATGAGCGAAAGTTCAATATTTCAAAAACATCTTGCAACTGCCTATGCTTATGAAAACATATCTGATCTGCTTTTAAAAAGGGGTAAACATGAGGAGGCATTAGAATATATTAATAAAGGGATTAGGAATTTATCCGGGAATCAGGTATTTGATGTGCTCCAAAATCCTTCGATAAAGGACCACCAATATCCTGTGGATCTAGTAAGACAATTACTCATAAAGGAAAGAATTTTTTTTGAGATGGATTCTTCGAAAATTGGTCTTGAAAAATGCTTATCCATTCACCAAAAAATCGACTCATTGATAGATGAAAGTATTTCAAAATATGCTTCCGAAAATACAAGGTTGGAATTAAAACAGATCATAGAACAGCATTCAGAAACAGCTATCAGTAGGTTGTTTAAACTTAATAAATTAGATAAAAATATTCAAAATTTAGAAAAAGCATTCTATTACTCATCAAAAGCTAAGTCCCAAATTATGGCTCAAGGTATGAATGATCAATTGGTATTCAATCAACTAGGAGACGCCAAGACATTAAATGCCTACAGGACTTTGCAAGATGAGTTGAAAGAAGTTAAAGAACTATTATTAGAAACGGACATTAGTAAAGACTCATTGTTATTTAGACAAAATGAAATTCTTACAGAGCTTGAGGTGCTAAAAACTAGCTTTTTAAACAAAACTGGAGGTTTGAAAAACAATGAAAGTTACTTTAAAATAAAATCTGTCAATGAAATTATGAGCCTCCTGAATAAAGAACAATTACTTGTTGATTTCTTTATTGGCAAGGAAAATTCTTATGGATTTTTTATAGACAAAGATAATTTTGAGGCGGTTGAAATTGTGAGTCATTCATTGAATAAAAAAATTCTGGAGCATAAGGAAATGCTAAATGCTCCATCTGATCTTCCGTGGAGAACCACTTCCAAATATTTATATGAAACTTTATTTTCGAATAAACTAATAACTGCAAAACAGAAGGGTATTACCGATTTGATCATACTATCAGACGGTAGTCTAAACTATATTTCATTGGAAAGTTTGGTAAATGATGAGGATGTTTTGCTCATTTATGATTTTAATATTTCTTATTTATACAGCACAGCATTCTTAAAAAACGCTGTTAAACGCCAATATGATTTTGAATTTGTTGGTATGGCTACACCATATTCTAAGGATTTGGATCAGAAATTGATTTCACTAGGATACATTGACAAAACTGAAAATTATGGTCAATTGAGTATGTCTGAAAAGGAATTATTATCCTGTAAGGCAGTTTACAAAAACAAGTATTTGCTTGGAAAAGAAGCGAGTGTTGATAATTTTTTCAGGTATGCATCAAAATCAAAAATATTATACCTTTCAATGCATGGTATATTAGATGATGAAGAGAATGAAAGAACTGCTTTATTATTTGATGATCAAAACCCGAATTTCATTTTAAGCGCTTTTGAATTGTACAAGAATAAGATTGAAACTGATTTGGTCATACTTAGTGCTTGTCACTCTGCAGGCGGAAAACTATATCAAGGCGAAGGAACCAATGGCTTGTCTAAAGCATTTATTGCCTCTGGTGCGAGCTCAGTGGTATCTAGCTTGTGGCCGGCAACAGAACTTAGTGCATCCATGATTTTGCCAAATTTCCTGAAATATTTAAAAAGTGGTAAGTCAAAAACAGAAGCTCTGAGATTGAGTAAACTTGATTATCTCAAAAGTGTTAGTCCAGGCTTTCAACATCCCTATTATTGGTCAAACTTTATATTACTTGGAGATATAGAAGCTTATGAAAAGGGCTTTGAATTTTCAGATTTAGTGAGCATTTTGGGGCTGGTATCCATCATCTTATTGGTGATTTTTACCTTTAGAAAATTTCGAAATATTCCTAATTAATTATTTCTTTAGTCTTGAAATTGGACAAATCGGTTATTTCTGTTGCATTTCATTACTTCTTAAATTAGTCGTGGTGATTTTGTTATGATTTTTGGAAATTTTGCCAAAAATCCCGCCAAAATCATAATCACTTTTCCTTTTAGCCTTGGACGTCATCCATGGTTATTAATATTTTACCCCTCTGGAGGCCTCTGGGGGGTAGTTAAAACGAAGTTATGAAAGGCCCCGTTATTTCTTATCTCTGGCTAGATCAACCCATTTATTGTTACTAACATCTTCTTGAGTTCTTTGCCCTTTTAGAATGGAATTTCCCAATCCATTTATGATGTCAGGTTGCATTCGTCGCTAAGACCCTGAAAATATTTTCCTGAAAAAATGTCACACTCGGCCTCTATCTACTTTATAGAAGACATTAAAAGAATTACCTCAAATTATCCGACTATAACCATGGATAAAAATTAGAAAGAAGATGGAACCTAAAGTTGCCAATTATGAAATCAATCAGTTTATGAAAAATCCTGATTTGCCAAAACTTAGTACAATTGACATCCTAAAACAACAATTTGCACGAACTCCTTGGTGGGTAGCCTTTGTATTTATCTCTTTATTATGGACGTGTTTTTTTGTTTACACCTTATTTGGTGATTTTTCGACACAATCCAGTAACTCTTTTGTGAAGTGGCTGGTTATTGGTTTACTACATGTTCCTTACATCATGATTCTGATGATGTTTGGTTTTGGTCTAGCAGAGCGCATTGGTTTTTATTTCAATGGCCGTAGGCCCTCGCCCCCCGGACTATTGCCATCCAATCCTCCTTTGGTTTGCATTCAGTTACCGATGTACAACGAGCAAGCTGTAGCAGGCAGGCTCATTGAGGCAGCAGCAGCGCAGCAGTGGCCAATCGATCGCTTAATCATTCAGGTGCTTGACGATTCCACCGATGCTGCGACACGAATTGCTGTCGAGAAAATATGCGATCAGGTGCGTAAAAATACCGGAGTCAATGTTCAATTCATTCATCGCACAGATAGAAAAGGTTATAAAGCTGGGGCGCTTGAAGCAGGTCGCCGCCAAACAGACGCCAAATTTATTGCCATTTTCGATGCAGACTTCCTGCCGCCGCCAGATTATCTTGCCCGTGCCATTCCGCATTTCTACGACTCAGACGGCTCGAGTCTGGATAATTTAGCGCTGGTCCAAGCTCAATGGGGCCACTTAAATGATGATGAATCTTTCCTCACTGCTGCCCAAGCATTATGGGTCGACGATCACCATACGTTGCAACAATCATGGCGGTCTTCCTCTTTAGATTTCGTTAATTTCACTGGAACAGCGGGTGTTTGGAGAGCATCGGCAATTGAAGCTGTTGATGGCTGGCGTTCAGCGAGTTTGGTTGAAGATTGTGAACTCAGCTTCAGAGTCCTATTTGGAGGCTACCAAACTAAATTCGTAAAGGAGATTGTAGCTCCGGCAGAATTACCTCAGACTTTCGATGCCTACCGTTTACAACAAAAGCGGTGGACACAAGGTTGGGTGCAACTTCAACGGTTACATCTTCATACACTTTTATTTAAACATCTTACCAGTAGTAAGCGCAAGGCTTTTCTCACTTATATCATGTGTATTGGATGGCAATGGCCTCTATGGGTTATGTGGATTTTCACCTTGCCATTTTTAATTGCAACCAATTCTTCATTGGCTTCATTTGGAATGTCTGTTGGTATAATTGCCTACCTTGTACCGCCTATTATCTTTTCGATTTTTGCCGCATTTGTAGCATCATTGGAAACCAAATATAGTTATGTCGATGATTCTGGGGGATCAAGAATTGGCATTTTCCGTCGCTTTACCAGGGTAGTACCATATATGATCGTAAACACAGGTATGCTTATGCACCACGTATGTGCTTTTATTGAAGGTCTATTTGGCCCTTTGCACTGTGAATTCGAACGCACCCCGAAGACAGGTAGCGTCACAGCAATGACACCCGAAGCAAATGATTCAAAATCAAAGAATAATATGGGAAAATCCGTTCGAAAGCAAGGCAAATCAAGCTATCTCATCACAGAATCTTTTCTGCTTGTTACGCAGTGCATTTGGACATGCTTTTTTGCATTTAAAGGAATGTATTTTGCTGCAGCAGGTGCTTTTTGGATCATAGCTTGTACAATTGGAATACGCATTTTACCGCTCACTCAAGCATACTTGCAAAGTAAACCTTATCAGAAATCTCCAGGACTCTTCAATATGCGGTATATTCTAAGACTTGTATTTTTAATCGCAATGACTATGGGAACAGCAATTGTAAACGGTCAAGATTCAGGGGCGGATAAGTCAGCAAACTTGGCACGCCAAGCAGCCAGAGAAGATCGACATGTCGATGCAATAAAAGATTTCCGGAATGCGATGGATTTGGCACCTGAACGTCGAAGAGAATGGCTTGTGGAACTGGCCGACCAGCTGACATGGTTGGGCAAGTTGGATGACGCGATAAAGTTATACCGTGAAGCTGCAGACGCAGATAGCGAAAACACCGAACGCCTTGCTCGCCGCGGACTTGCCCGTGCACTGTCGTGGGATGGTCGTCATAGCGAATCAATCAAGGAGTATAGAATTCTCTTGGCGAGAGATCCTAAAAACTATGAGTTGCAACTTGCACTTGCTGAGGTGCTTGCTTGGGATAACCGTCTGAAGAAAGCAGAGGCAGAATACAAAAAGGTTCTGCGCGATCATCCCAATGATATTCGTGCCTTGCGTGAGAAGGACCGTATATTGAGCTGGCGCGGTCATCACCGGTAAGTCATTGTTGAGATGCAAGAAATGCTATCTAAACATCCACATGACAGAGAAGCAACTTTGATCCTTGCTGAGTCACTGTACTGGATGGGCAGGGTAGATCGAGCAACATTGGTATTACAAAACCAAGTTGATGCGGACCGTCATGATAAGCGGGCCGGCCAACTGCTCAAAGATTTACAACTCCAACAACGTCCAGAAGCTCAGATCAACTTCCTAAATTATACTCAATCAGATAATTTGCGCATCATGAAAGGTGCCTTCGATACCAAAATACCAATAAAAAATGCAAGAGGCTTTGTTGGAGCACGCTATAGTTATAGTCATTTTGAACCCGACCAAAGCTCTATCGAAAAGATCATTGTTACCAGTCCAGCGGTTTATGCTGGCTATCGTGCATCCGACGCGCTCGATCTAAACGCCAGAATTTCAGTCGATTTCATCAACTTAAATGGAATAGAAAGGGAACATGTAATACCAACATTCGAAAGTTATGTCACTTATTTTCCCAATGATTTTCTCCGCTTTGATGTTTCGGCTTCACGGATAACGTGGGACAGCGAGCAAACATTAAGAGACGGAATGGCGGCAACAAAGTTGGGAATTTCTGTGGATGTTAGCCCAAATGAGTTAACGAAGTTGTCAGCCCGTTCAAGTTGGTCAAGCCATACAGATGGTAACGAGTGCCGCTGGTGGCAACTCCAAGCGAATCAACGTATATTCAACCAGCCGCGGATCTTCATTGGTTATCGATACACGTATTTCAGCTACCTTACCCCATGGCAAGAGGGCTATTACAACCCAGATCGGTACAACACCCATCAAGTCCTATTGCAAGGTTCAGACAACATCACCTCGCGATGGTATTGGAACGCTCGCCTTACTGCAGGTTATGAAACCGAAATTCCCGACAAGTCTCGTTTTACCTTGGACGGCGGCTTTGGTTTAGAGTACAAACTCAGCCCAAAGTTTGAAATAGAATTGACCTACAACTATTTTACCTCACGTACGGTTTTGCCAGGTGGATTTGCCCGTGGTGTTGCACATTTGGTATTGAGCCGTCGATTTTAAGATCCTTTGTAATTTCTAAAAGTAACCCTCTTTGTTAACTCAGTCTTGACATACGAGGGTGCGTTTATGAGAGCGTTCTACTTCATTCTGCAGACCAGCCGATCGATTGTCAAAATAAAAACTTCTTAGGCCTTTAATAGCCTTAAAGTGACCCTATTTGTAAGAATAGATAGTTTTGAATCTATCTATTTTGTAATATTTGTTGTATTTAGATGAAAATATGGCAATTATGAAGCTTATTCCGACAAGAAAAATTAGTGAAGGCATTCGAAACCACCAACTTCTTGTAGGTACAAATCGTTTACATCTTAGACAACCTACGTTGATTGCCTTAAACCTTTAAATCAATCGGATGAGAAAGCCTTTTATGATCATTTACATGCTGATATCGAGTATCGTTTTTTCACAAAAAGGTGGTATGCTAAACCTTAATATTAAGAACGATACTATTCATTACCTTAATCTCGAAAAACTTTCAATTTCTGTTCAGGTCATAGAAAACTTAGCTACAACTACAATGACCATGCGTTTCTATAACCACACAAACCGAATACTTGAAGGAGAACTTAATTTTCCTCTGGGTGAAGGGCAAAATATTTCCCGATTTGCAATGGATATAGATGGCAACATGCGGGAAGGGGTGGTTATAGAAAAAGCAAAAGGAACTGAGGTTTTTGAGTCAATTGTTTATAGAAGAGTTGATCCGGGATTGTTAGAAATGACAGAAGGTAATAACTTTAAGTCTCGCGTTTACCCCATTAATCCTAAAGGATTTAAAACAATCATTATTGCATTTGAGCATGAATTGAATGTGGTTAAAAATCAATATCTCTATCTCCTTCCGCTCAATATTAAAGATGTAATTAAGGAGTTTGATGTAAAGGTAGAAGTGTTTGAGAGCGAATTAAAACCTAAAAGCATTGATCATGAGTTGGTGACACTAAAATTCAATAAAGGGAATAAGGGTTATCAAAGTAAATTTTCTAAATCAAACTTTAAAGCCAACGAGCAATTGGGATTTAGTATTCCTATTCAAGATAAAAAACTTAATCTGCTGACCTATAGAGGAGTGACTGACTCAATATCCTATTTTTATAAAACTGATAATATTTCACATAAAACCAAGAAAAAGGAGAAACCCGATGGAATTACAATCTATTGGGATAATTCTGGTTCAGCTTTTCAAAAAAATTCCCTTAAGGAATTAGCCCTTTTTGACGAGTATTTTAAGTGGGCAGGTAACGTGAACGTTGAATTTATAACTTTTGCAAATGAGATCGAAAAGTCTATTTTATTTGAAATTAAGAATGGCAATTGGACTGCCTTGAGACTATATTTAGAACAACTAAAGCCTGATGGAGGAACTCAATTGGGAATTCTCAACTTCAAAACTGCAAAATATAATGAAATCATGTTTTTTTGCGACGGCCTTTCCAATTACGGAAAGAGTCAAATACAGCTTTCATCAAAGCCGGTTTCCGTTATTAATTCAAACATGGTTGCTAACCACTCCTATCTGAAATACATAGCCCAATCAACAGGTGGACAATATATTAATTTAAACAATACTCCCTTAAATAAAGCCCTTGAGGTATTGACTACGGAGAACCTACAACTTTTAAGAGTTGAATATAAAGAAGACGAGATTTCAGATTTATTCATTAATCATCCATCTGGAGATATCGACCGTTTTTCTCTCATTGGTAAAATAAATGCCAAATCAGCTGATGTAGTGCTTCATTTTGGATACCCGGACAAAAAGACCTTGTTTACTGAAAAGGTTTCTATTGAAAATAAAACAGTATTGGCTAACCCTTTATTGGAAAGGTATTGGGTTCAGCAAAAACTCAACGCCTTAAACGTAAATTTCCAGGAAAATAAAGATGAGATAACTGTTATCGGGAAAAAGTATGGTTTTGTCACTAAAACGACATCCCTGATTGTCCTTGATGATATTTCGGATTATGTAAACCATCATATCGTTCCGCCTAAAGAACTTCAAGAAGAGTACTATGCCTTATTGGAAGAGAAGATTGAAGAGGAGAAGCAAAGTTTGGAAGAACGAAAAGAAGATGTGAATAGTTTATATGAGGATAAAGTTTCCTGGTGGAAAACTGACTGGAAAAAGGTTGAGGAGAATCGTGTGAGAAGAGATAGCCTCGAACGGATAGAAAATGCAAAATTGGATAGCCTCCGACGGGTAGAAAAAGCAAAATTAGATAGCATCGTTGCTAAAAATAAATTTATTCTTGATAGTATCGAAAAAGCAGAACAGGATTTATTGTTTAAAGTGAAGAAGGCATTTGCAGACAGCATTTTAATGATTGAAAAAATTAAATATGACAGTCTGTTGGTGATTAGAAATGCTTCACCCCTCAAAGAAATTTCAGGAATAGTTTTATCGGCTGATGCCAAATTACCATTAAGTGGAGTAAGTATTCTTGCACTAGGAACAACCATTGGAACCATTACTGATTTAGAGGGACATTTTTCCATTAAAGTTCCTGATAAAGCCTTGGTTTTATTTAGCTACATAGGCTTTGTACCACAAGAAATTGATGTTTCTAATTTATTTAATCTTTCTGTATTTCTCAAAAAAGATGATGTCATTTTAGATGAAGTAATAATCATGGCTTCGTCTGTTTTAAGAAGGTCTTTAAACATTTCAGGTGCTATTTCAGTGGTGACAGCAGAAAGTATTTCAGATGTTTCATATCAGGCGGTAACAGGCAACCCATTTGATCAACCTCAACCAACTATTGAACTAAAAGAATGGAATCCACAAGTGCCTTATTTGGATTCCCTAAAAAAAGTAAATCTATCCGATGCTTACGCTAAACATTTGACTATAAGAAACCAATACATTGAGTCTCCCTCCTATTTTCTAGATGTTGCAGACTTTTTCATGAGTCATAATGATACAACTAATGCAGTAAGAGTATTATCCAATCTCTCAGAAATGCGAATGCAAAACCATGAGATATTGCGAGTATTAGGTCGTAAACTATTAGAATTTGGAGAAACAGTCGCAGCCATTGATGTTTTTAAAAAAGTATTAGAACTTAGGCCTTTTGAACCACATTCATATCGTGACTTAGGTTTGGCTTATGCTGAAAATAAAGAATTTCAAAAAGCAATAGAAACGCTGTATCAAATAATCACAACCCCGTGGAGTGAGCATATTGCCGATAAATTTGAAGGAATAGAAGCTATTGTCATAGGAGAAATTAACAGCATAATTGTTGAAGCCAGAAACAATTTAGACGTCGGTTTTATTGATAATCGCTTCCTTATAAACCTTCCCGCAGACATCAGGGTTGTCTTAAATTGGGATGCTGACAACACCGATATGGACTTATGGGTGACCGATCCACTGAATGAAAAATGTTTCTACTCTCATAGATATACAAAAATTGGAGGCTCAGTTTCTGATGATTTGATGGATGGTTATGGTCCTGAAGAGTTTTTGCTCAAAAAAGCAATAGATGGAGATTATAAAATCGAAGTGGAATATTTTGGTAGTTCACAGCAAACCATAAGTGGTCCTGTTACAATACAGGTTGTGGTTTTTACTAATTTTGGGAAACCAAACGAAACGATGGAGCGCATGACGGTCAGATTAAGCGAGAATGATAAAGCAATACATATCGGTAATTTGTTGTTTGGATTAGATAAATAAAAGCAATAAAATGTTCCCCTTAAGGACAAAAGAATGATTGAATAGTTCAGAAAGGAATACAATTTTGAATATTGTTTTCAAAATCTGTTATATTTAATAAAGCTGGATTTTACCAAGTCTTCCATCTATATCAAGTTCTTATAAATTATCCATCTAAAAGTTTTCTTACCTCGTATAAAATAAAACATCCACCTAGCTATTTACTGAAGATAATGCCTACTTTTGAATGCTTAGATTCACTAAATGAATTTCAAATTGTTGAAACAATATAATTTATCCCAATTGAACGATGCACAAATCGATCAATATCGAAAATCGATCACCTCTGCTTTCCCGAAAATTATTTTTAAATCTCAAGCCATACAAAACTATTGGGAAAAGTTGGAAAAATACTTTCCTGATTTCCAGCTGCTTTTACTTGATGAAAATGAAGATCTCATTGGCAGCATAAACACAATTCCCTTTTTTTGGGATCGCCCTTTATCTGAGTTGCCCGACGAAGGATGGGATTGGATGTTGGAAAAAGGAGTAAATGACTATGAAAACAATGTAACACCCAATTTCCTGGGAGGGTTGCAAGTCATTGTGCGAAAAAAATACCAAGGTGAAGGATATAGCAAATGGCTCATTGAAAGCGGTAAACAAAGGATGAAAGAAGCGGGATTCAATCATCTGCTTATTCCGATAAGACCGACATTCAAACACAAACATCCATTTATGAAAATGGAAGCATACATGCATCTGAAAACCGATGGTATTTTATACGATCCGTGGATTCGTACTCATACCAAGTCTGGTGCTCAAATCATAAAGGTGTGCACACATTCAATGACCATAAAAGGAGATTTGCAATACTGGGAGGAAATTTTGGGTCAAGAGATCAAAAATTCAGGCTCATATATCGTGGACGGTGGACTCAATCCTGTTTTTATTCGGATTGAAGAAGATCTTGGTATTTACATTGAAGAAAACATATGGATTTGTTATTGAGCATCAGAAATACTCCTCAAATATAAATGTCATAATTGAAGGCATCACAGTGGTCACTGATACCCTTTACCAGACTTCCACAGTGAATATTTTTTGACGCCAGGTGTTTTTAAACTTATTGAAAAATGAGTTGCCCCTATGGACAATACGGTCAAAATACAGTGATCATCTTAGCCAATCACAGAAACCGTCTTCATCACAAACTCCATCTCAAAGTGATAACCACCCTTATTGTACTCTGTATTTCTGGCATTCAACTGCCTTTTCATCGCTGCAAGGATGGAACTGCCCATGCCAGCCTTTTCGTTTAATTTGCCAGTGCCATTGTCGGAGTAAAATAACAAGTAGTTTTTATCAACTTCTTTGATCTCAATTTGGATGTTGAGGGTATTGGAAGATTGGACATTGGCATGTTTGATCGAATTCGTAACGAGTTCTGTCAAAATGATGCCGATGGGAAACATTGTTTCTATATTGAAAGTAAGGCCATCATTGATTTTGATGTTTGAAGTATAGGCAGTGGCAGATAGTATATTCCTGAATTGCTCCAGGAGTTGGCGGACATAGCCATTTACGTTGATCTCATCAAATTGATCGTTGTTGTATAATTGTTCGTGAATCAATGAAATACTTCTTATTTTCATGCTTACATCCTCCAAATACTTTGCCGTATCATGATCTTTTGAGTTTTGTACTTTAAGGGTCAATAAACTGATCACTATTTGTAGGTTGTTTTTGACACGATGATGCACTTCGGCTAGCAACATCGTCTGTTTTGTAAGCAAGGTGGTGAGCTCATTTTTTTGAGTCAATATTTCATGATTCTGACCGAAAATCAGCTTTTGAAACCTGAGTGTCCTTCGATAAAAATGTGCCAAAAGCAACAGGCCCATCGACAACAAAATGAATCCAATGATCCACAATCGGCGCGATTTGGAAATTTCATTGACCAGCGCTTTTTCCTTAAGTGTAGCTATTTCTATTTCTTTGTCATTGATAAACTGCTCATTAGTGACGAACTGACTACTGTCGCTATAAATGCGGGCCAATTTGATGTAAAATATGGCTGAGTCTGTTTTACCTTCCTGTTCATATTTCTGAGAAATCAGGTCATAAAAATGTTCCTTGGTGTCATAAACCCTGGGTGTTTTTTCAAGATTGGCCAAATAAACTGAGGCAGAATCTATGTATTCGTTTGTCTCTCTGATTTTACCAAGTGTAAGTAAGGATTTTATCACATTGACGTATGAAATTGCGACAGCGCTCTGTTCACCTACTTTTTTGAAATATTCAATAGATGTCAACATACTGCGCGTGGCTTTTTCAGTCCCGCGATGATAAACACCTTCCAACATATGGGCATCAGCCAAATTGATATAATCATCGTATTTTTCACCCCAAGAAATGGCCTGGTTTGCAAAATATAGGGATGAATCGCGTGTACCAAAAAAGCGCTGATAAGAAGCTGCCCGTACATAATATTCAGGGAGCAATTGCAGTAGTTGATGACGATCTATCAATGCTTTTGCCTTCGCAAGATTTCTATTTAAATCATTTTCTCTTTGCAGGAAGTCATGGATCCTCACCAGAATCAGAAAAGATTTGGCTTCGATATCGTACATCTTATACTTCTGCGCACTGGATATAACATCAGTTGCGATGGCAATACTTTCTTCAAAATGCTGACTATGTTCAAGTACCAATGCCTTCATATTCAGCAACTTGAGCACATATTGACAGTTTTCTTTATTTTTATGAAAACGCAAGATAGAATCCACCAATGTTATTACTTCATCGTGTTTGTGGTGGTTTTGTAAATAAATACCTTGTTCTATAATTTTCGAAAAATAAACAGAATCGCACGCAGATTTTGCTTTTAGCGGAGGTGCTGAAAAGCAAACAATTACGAGATAAAAGAATACTGAAATGCGCAAAATCCTCAATTTTTTATTTTGTAACTATTCTGCTTTATCCATTTTTTAATACAAAAGGGAAAAGCTGAATAGTTACATTATTTTTTCAAAAGTACCATTTAGAATGCATAAACTCAATGTTGCATGGTACGTCCATTTTATAAAGTGGCCAATTCTATTTCCTTCAGCATAAAATCCATCACGGCTCTAACACCCTTAACGAACCACCACTTTGAACGGTCAATGTTGCACCAGGTTGAAGCATTAAAGACTTAACTGTATAAATTCCACTTGGGACAATGACAGCATGCCCGGCATTTGAAATAATGACTGGCGTCGAAGCCTCAGGGATGCTGATGGGTGACCAATTGCAAGGATCGCCCCATAAAGCAGATGCATTTCCCATCCAAGTCCTGGTTGTAGAAGCATCAATCAAAGGAGGCAAAACATTTACAGGGCAATTGGCAGTATTAAAATTGCCCGCCGCATCAGTTGCTGTTAGCACAACTGATTGCGTCCCCATCTGACTACAAGTAAAAGTCATCAGGGAACTTGACTCAATGATGCTGCAATTGTCAATGCTATTTCCCCCTGCCAATGCATTTGCTCCCAAAGTTCTATTTCCATCCATATCTAGGGTCACCGTTGGTGTTATAGTAGGACAAATTGCTACAGGGTCCTGATCATCAACAACAATTACTTCCTGACTGTATGTATTTGTATTGCCGTTTCGATCGGTTGCAATCCAATTAATACTGGTTGAACCAATGGGAAATGCATTTGGAGCATCATTAAACAAACTTCCCCAATATCCACCTACCCAGTTGGAAAACAAGCCGTTGAGTGAAAAATTATGGAGGGTCCCATGGAAGTCATTGCCACTATCGTCATCCGAAGTATTCACGATCGGACCAGGAGCAGCAGTATTGTTTCTATTGTAATTTCCATGATTGAAATGATGTAAAGTCCTGAGATTTGCCTGGCTGCTCAATTCCACAAACATATTGTTTCTGATTTCTGTTTGTGTTCTTGCCACATTCCAGATTCTAAATTCTTCCACAGTTCCATTGAGGTATGAAGCTGCCCAAGGTTGATTGATATCTGAGCAATCACTTTTACCAATATTAAGCTGAGCGTTATTGGTGAAATTTGCAACAGACAAGGTATTTACATTCAGTAATAGGTCGCCGTCTACAAAAAAGCTGTGGGTTATTCCGCTTCTTGTCCAGGCAATGTGATGCCATTTATTGTCGTCAAAATTTGCCTGAGTGGAAGTGACATTGATGTTCTGTCCACCTGCAGTACCAATGGCTTCAATGATGAATCTGCCTGCCTCATCTATTTGGATATTCCAAAAGGAATTGGCTTCACATAGAGCTCTCTTACTGACAATTATTTGCTCACGAGAACCAATAACATCCGGGATTTTTACCAATAATTCTATCGTGAAATCCTCTGTTCCAAAATTGCCAATGGTATTGCCCAAGCTTACGAAATCATTGACACCATCCAAATTTAAGGCGTTGTTGATCAAGATGTCACAATTGTCTGTCACGGTAGGAGGAGTCAAACTTGGATATGCCAAACAAAGGTCTGGTGTGTTGTTTACTGTAATCTCAGCCGAGGTAATAAGGGTAGGTAGTTCTGTGTCAATTACTGTCACACTTTGCATACAGGTTTTGGTATTTCCATTGCCATCATTGGCGGTCCAAATTACCGAGGTATTCCCAAGAGGAAAAGACATTGGTCCATTGTTTGTAGGCATTATGGACATGTTGCAATTGTCGGTAGCCGTAGCGGATCCCAGGGCAATAATCGTTGCAGTACAACTACCGATGCTGGTATTTGTGGTGATATTAGCAGGGCAGACAACTTCAGGGGCAATCGTGTCCACACCTGGAGCAATTACTGTAGTCGAAGTCGAGGTGCAAACGTTGTAGTTGGCTTCTCTGACAGTCAGCTGATAATTGCCAGCACCAAGACCGGTAAAGGTATTGCTGGTTTGAAAAGCACCTGCATTCAATTGATATTGTAAATTTGAAACCCCGTTGACACAATAATCACAGTTTGCATTTACAACGATTTGGCCTGTATTGGTGCCCGGGCAGGCTACGTCTCCAATGGTGAGGTTGGTAATATAGGGTCTGGTCAGGGCAATGTTTGCATTGGGTGTCGTAAGAAAGTTTGTTGTTCCTGTCAGAGTGCCACCGTTTGTATTTTGATATACTTCTCCACTACCGCCATCGGTCGATGAGCCATTGTCTGCCCCCCAATAGTTATTCGCTACAGCATAAGTTTGATTCGTTTCATTTTTGAATGCGACCACATTGCATGAAAAATTGCTGTTAGAAACCACTGAACCCAAATTTCCAGTGCCTGCCTGAAATCTTACACCGTTTCCATTGTTTTGAAACAAGGATTGTTCAATGTTGGAAGATGGGCTGTTGAAAATGATCATACCATCGTTGCGCTTCGACACACTAAGACCAGAAACCTGAACATTGGATGAGGTCGATATTCGCAGCCCTGTGCCAGATCTTCCTGTGGTGACCAAATATCCCAGGTCTACATTTTGTATCATAGCATTGTTACAAATCTCTACATTCAAAACTTCAGTGATGAGGCTGCCCAATCCCTGGCCAGGCAATAAAATGACTTCTGAACCAGCCAAACTGCCGTTGGAAATTTTGAGGTCTGCCATATTCTGAAATCTCAGCCCATTTCCTCCACCCGTAAAAGTATTTCCACTCACTTCCAATCGTTTGACACCGTCTGATGTCACATTGTTCACAGAAATGGAAAAAGAGGTGCCTGACAATGTTGCGTTATTGGTCAAAACATTGTTTGTTACAGTACAGTTCTGGCCGCCGGATATGTTTATTCCTCCGTTATTGCAATTTGAAACTTCGTTTTCTGAAATGGTTAGTACTGATGAAGTATTCGAAATGATTCCTGTGCTCCGGGATTGGATGGTATTGTTGTTGACCACAAACGAGACGGAATTCGAAACAATGATGCCTACACCTCCGATACCCGATGATCTCGATAAGTCCATGTTGGCCAATGTTGTATGATTCACATTGTCAAAATTCAATACAGTATTGGTGAAGGTTTTTTTGCCATCATTGTCAGGAACAAGTACTTCAGGACTTCCTGTTCCAGCTATACTCAACGCATTCATATTCAAAAAAGAAAGTCCATTATTTCCACCATTGAATGTATTGCCACTGAGATGCAATCTGTTGTTGCCCAAGGAATCAACACCATTGATGATGACAGAATAATTTCCGCCTGCTGTTCCGGTATTCGTCAGCACATTATTGGTAATCGAGCTGTGTTGTCCATTCGAAACAGTAATGGAAGTGCCTGAAACGTTTGTAAATACATTGTTAGAGGCTAAAGATACAATTGAGCTGTTTAATATGATACCGCCTGCTCTGCCTTCTATGGTATTGTTCGTGACCGTAATGCTGTCGCAGTTTACTGCATTTAATCCGGTCCCGGTTATTGACATTGAAGTATTGTTTCTCGACAGATCGAAATTGGAAACTAGTACATTATCAATGTTGACCAAATTGATCAAAGTGCCAATCAGGGTCTTTTTACCATCTGTGTTTGGCACCAACACTTCGGGTGAACCGCTTGGTGCAATGGTCAGGGCATTCATGTTTTGTAAAGACAATCCATTTCCACCTCCATTGAATGTATTTCCAATAAAACTCAATCTGTTGGCTCCCTGAAAGCCAATTGAATTAAGTACCACAGAATAAATTCCTCCGTTGGTACCGGTATTGTTGAATGCATTGTTTGTAATCGTACTGTTCTGGCCATTTGAAACATTAATGGCTGAACCTGTCATATTGGTAAACAAATTGTTTGAAACAACTGATACGATGCTCGCATTTAAAATCAAACCATTCAATCTACCCTCAACGGTGTTATTGCTCACCAAAATATTGTCGGAGTTAAGAGTGGATAAACCAGTGCCTGATATCGCCTGAGAGCTATTATTTCTGGAAAGGTCAAAATACTGAATGTTTGTATTGTCTATATTAACCAGATTCAGTACGGTACCAAGAAATGTTTTTTTACCGTCGGTATTGGGAAGCAAAACTTCCGGTGTCCCTGTAACGGCAATGGTCACAGCATCCATGTCTTGAAGAGAAATACCATTACCACCTCCGTTGAAGGTATTGCCCGCGACTTCCAGGCGCTTTGTACCGTCTGAAGTGACACCTCTGACCTGGAGGGTGTATTGTGCACTTCCCGTTCCTGTATTGGTAAAAATATTATTGGCGATGGTAGCATTCTGTCCATTGGTTACATTGATCGAGTTATTGGTGATGTTGGCAAATGTATTTCCTGAAATTATGGACACAATGCTGTTTGTAATGATTACTCCAAAAGTCCTGCCTTCGCATACATTATTATTGAAAGTGAGCTGATCACAGTCTAAAGCATTCAATGCTGTTCCGGATATTGCTTGCGAGGTATTATTTCTGGAAAGGTCAAATCCTGAAATATTCATATTGTTAGTATCTTCCAATTTGAAAAGAACATTGGTCAAAGTTTTTTTACCATCATTGTCCGGTAAATGTAATTCCGGATTTCCGCTGGGAGCCATGGTCAGGTTTGCCATATTCGACAAGCTGAATCCATTGCCCCCACCTTGGAAGGTATTACCCGTGACCTTGAGTCTATTTCCACCGAAGAAGCCTATACCATTTAAAGAAATGGTAGCAAAAAGAAAGTTGCCGTTGTTGATGAATTGGTTGTTTAAAAGTTGGAGACCTCCGCCATTCAAAGCTGATATTGCAGTAGATTTCAATTGGAATGTACAGTTTTGAATGATTACATCTGAGCAGTTAGTAAGGCCTATTCCACCGTAAGAAAGATTCCCTGGGGCAGTGCTGCTGATAAAACTTAGCCCTGCAATGGTGAGCCCCGTAACA
>JAKQLF010000377.1 GCA_029567325.1 Bacteroidota bacterium
TACTTCTTGCTTCGTTTCAACTACGTTTTCTTGATTGTGCATTGAATGATCTTCAATGACAGAGGCTGAAGCAATTGCCGTTTTGTTTACCCTTTCGTATTGGCAACATCCAGTAAGTTTACTATACACATCATCTGGAGCGAGGAATTTGTCGCTATCATAACCCGCCAATGCAATGCGTTTCAAGATTTCATCTTGATTTGTTTTGATACTGTCGTAGGTTATTATTGCCATTTTGCTGTCCTTGTTCCAATCCACCTTAACTACTTTCTTTACATTTCCTGCTGTTTCAATGTTCTTTTCACACATTTCACAGTTGCCATAAATTTTCACGCTCTCGGTTTTTGCATTCTTTATTTGAGCGTTGCAAGAGGAGAATGAAAATAGTAATAAAATTACCGCTGATATTTTTGAAATTAAGTTCATATCTGTTTTTTATTGAGTTAATAATTCGACTTTAAATCCTGCTTCTTGCACCTTTTGAATGACTTCTTGTTCTGTAATTCCTTCGGAATGCACAGACAAGATTTTGTCTTTATTTGCAGTGTCCACATCCCAATGGCAAATTCCGTCTGCATCATTTAGAAATGGTGTTACCTTTGCCACACATCCACTACAGTTGATGTTGGTCTTGAATTTTAATGTTTTATCGTTCGTTTTCATTTTAATATTAGTTTAAAATTTATACTGCAAATTTCGATAGCATTCAGTCTAAATCCATTGCTGTATTTTTGAATTGATTTGTAACATTTACGTCTGATTATTTTTTATACTTTAACCACAAGCTATTACTTACCACACTTACACTACTAAGTGCCATTGCTGCACCTGCAATCATCGGATTAAGTAAGTAACCGTTAATAGGGTATAAAATTCCTGCTGCGACAGGAATACCAATCAAATTGTAAATAAATGCCCAAAACAGATTTTGTTTAATGGTGCTGACTGTTGATTTTGATAAATGAATTGCTTCGGGAATTTTTGTAAGGTCTGATGAAATGATAGTCATTTTAGCTACATCCATTGCAATATCGCTTCCTTTACCCATTGCTATACTCACGTCTGCTTGTGCCAATGCTGTGCTATCATTGATGCCATCTCCAACCATTGCCACAACCTTTCCTTGTTGCTGTAATTGTTTTACAAACGCAGCTTTAAGTTCAGGAAGTACTTCTGCTTTGTAATGTTTTATTCCAACTTTTTCTGAAACTGCTTTGGCTGTCATCTCATTGTCGCCTGTAAGCATATACACTTCAATGCCTGATAGCTGTAATTTTTCAATTGCCTTTTGGGAAGTTGCTTTAATTTGGTCGGCAATGGCTAGTATCGCTATTACCATTTTTTTATTGGTAAACCAAATTACCGTTTTGGCTTCATTGCCCCATTGATTGGCTTTTTCAGCAACCGAATTTTCAATCAAAATTTTATTTTCTTGTATGAGTCTTTTGTTTCCTATGAAATAAGTTTCACCGTCAAGATCAGCTTTTGCTCCTTTTCCTGTGATACTTTCAAATTGAGTTATTGAAATGGTATTTTGACTTTTTAAATGAGTAACAACCGCATCTGCTAATGGGTGTTCCGATTGTTTTTCCATGCTGAATAATATTTGCTTTAATACTGGATTATCATCTGTCCAAAAATCATTTGTTACAACAGGTTTACCTTCGGTGATGGTGCCTGTTTTATCCAATATCACGGCATTCACTTTTTTAGCCAGTTCAAGGCTTTCTGCATCTTTAATTAAAATTCCTTTTTCTGCTCCTTTGCCCACACCAACCATAATAGCAGTAGGAGTAGCTAAGCCCAAAGCACAAGGACAGGCAATAACCAATACGGTAATAAGGGCTAACAATCCCTGAGTAAAGCCATTGTCTCCGCCAAAGATGTTCCATACTATAAAAGAAGCAATGGCAATTACTAT
>JAKQLF010000391.1 GCA_029567325.1 Bacteroidota bacterium
TTTAGAATCCGGACAAACACCCATCTCAGGCGAACTCACCAACCTCAAGGTTTATTACTTCAACTCAAAGTTACTGCAGTACATCAAGTTTTATCCTTTGGTGCAAATACTGCTCATTGGTTCATACATGGGTCTGGGATATTTCTTATTCAACTCTTCCAGAAAGGCGGAGCAAAATAGGGTTTGGGCCGGTATGGCTAAGGAAACAGCTCACCAATTGGGTACGCCCATTTCTGCCATCATGGGTTGGATTGACCACATGAGGAGTATGACCGAGGAAAATGAAGACTACGTTGAAGTGCTCAATGAGTTGGAAAAAGACGTAGATAGGCTCAATTTGGTGGCTGATAGATTTTCTAAAATTGGCTCAAGTCCGGAACTCAAGAGTGTAGATCTCAACATGCAATTGGAAGATGTGCTCAAATATATGGAGCGCAGAGCTTCTAGAAAGGTCTTGTTTGATCCCTTGCACACTTCAGGTAAAACCCATTTTGCGATGATCAATGAACACCTTTTTCAGTGGGTGGTTGAAAATTTGATCAGAAACGCTCTGGATGCGATGGATGGGAAAGGGCATCTGAAAGTCGCCATTTACGATGCCGAAGGATTCGTATGTATTGACATTACAGACTCGGGAAAAGGCATTCCTCCTGGTAAATTCAAAACCGTTTTCCAGCCAGGTTATAGTACCAAACAACGTGGATGGGGTTTGGGACTATCATTGGCCAAACGAATTATTGAAAATTATCACAATGGAAAAATATTTGTGAAGGCCTCAAAACCGGGCGAAGGAACAACTTTTACCATCAAGCTGCGGCCTCCAGGCAAAATCTCGAAATAAGCTTATTGAATTTTTGGAGGTAAAGTTTCCGACCCTTATTTTAGCCGACTTAAATGAAAAAGTAATTATTCAAATCGTAAAAGAAAGATAAAAGTATGAAGACAATAAAAGGGCCAGCGATATTTTTGGCGCAATTTATGGGAGATCAACCGCCATTCAATACGTTGGAAAGCATTTGTAAATGGGTTGCGGATTTGGGTTATAAAGGCATTCAGATCCCAACTTGGGACAGTCGTCTGATAGACTTGGAGCAAGCTTCTACTAGTAAGGCTTATTGCGATGATTTGAAAGGTAAAGTGGCCAGTTTTGGTTTGGAAATTACTGAATTGAGTACGCACTTACAAGGTCAATTGGTTGCGGTTCATCCTGCTTATGATGCGATGTTCGATGCCTTTGCTCCTGCGGCTTTGCACGGCAAACCAAAAGAACGTACTGAATGGGCAAAAGACCAAGTAGTCAAAGCGATCAAATCAAGTGCAAATTTAGGCTTGAATGCACACGCAACTTTTAGTGGAGCTTTACTTTGGCAAACGGTATATCCTTGGCCGCAAAGACCTGCGGGTTTGGTCGAACTTGGGTTTAAAGAATTGGCAGACAGATGGGTACCCATTTTGAATGTAGCAGATGAATGTGGTGTAGATGTTTGTTATGAAATTCACCCGGGCGAAGACTTGCACGATGGCGTTTCTTACGAAATGTTTTTGGAAGCGGCCAACAATCACAGCAGAGCATGTTTGCTTTATGATCCAAGTCACTTTGTATTACAACAATTGGACTATTTACAATACATCGATTTCTACCATGAGCGCATCAAAATGTTCCACGTGAAGGATGCAGAATTCAATCCAACCGGAAAATGTGGCGTATATGGCGGATACCAATCATGGGCCAACAGAGCGGGTAGATTCCGTTCTTTGGGAGATGGACAGGTAGATTTCGCTTCTATCTTTAGCAAATTGTCACAATATGATTATGCCGGATGGGCTGTTTTAGAGTGGGAATGTTGCATCAAGTCACCTCAGCAAGGAGCAGAAGAAGGATCTGGATTCATAGCCGATCACATCATAAAAGTGACAGAAAAAGCTTTTGATGATTTTGCAGCCGGAGACACGGATGTCGAACATTTGAAGAAAATATTAGGAATATAATTTTTGAAAAGCCGGTGAGAGTCGGCTTTTTTTTTTGTACTTCAACCAAAGGTGCGGGTCTGTATTAGCAAAGTTGAACTAAAATTTGCAACTGCCTGTTGACCTTTTATCTATTTTTATAGCCTGAATATGAAATAAATTCCATGGATTTTCAACTAACATCACATTACGAACCTACAGGAGATCAGCCAAATGCCATTTCAGAATTGGTGAATGGTCTCAAGCAAGGGGATAAATCACAAGTATTATTGGGAGTTACAGGTTCTGGTAAGACATTTACCATGGCCAATGTTATTTCGCAAGTACAAAGGCCAACCCTTGTCCTTACACACAACAAAACGTTGACAGCCCAGTTATACGGAGAATTTAAAGACTTTTTCCCCAACAATGCCGTAGAGTTTTTTGTGTCATATTATGACTATTACCAGCCAGAGGCATACATCACTCATTCAGATACGTACATTGAAAAAGACCTTTCTATCAATGAAGAAATTGACAAACTGCGTCTTCGGGCGACGTCCTCTTTGTTGAGTGGTCGACGAGACATCATCATTGTTTCATCTGTTTCTTGCATTTATGGTATGGGAAATCCAGATGATTATGCCATGGGTATCATCAGACTTGAAAAAGGTCAAAGCATCAGCCGCAATGGCTTTTTATATAAGCTCAACGACAGTTTGTACAGCCGCACAGAGACCGATTTTAAAAGGGGCACATTCAGAGTGCGTGGTGATACGGTGGATATCAATTTGCCTTACGCAGAAACAGGGTACCGAATCATATTTTTCGGAGATGAAATTGAAGAGATTGAACAAATAGAACTCACTTCGGGAAAACGCATCTCTAGTATGGATCATGCGGCCATTTTCCCTGCCAATTTATACGTTGCTCCCAAAGATCGACTCAAAATGGTCATCAGATCGATCGAAGATGAACTCTACGATCACACCAAATTTTTTGAAGCCGAGAAAAGATTCATTGAAGCCAAGCGGATTTCAGAAAGAGTCAATCTAGATTTGGAAATGATCCGAGAGTTGGGTTATTGCAACGGTATTGAAAACTATTCCAGGTTTTTTGATGGTAGAAAACCTGGCACCAGACCTTTTTGTCTTTTGGATTACTTTCCAGATGATTGGTTGCTCATGGTCGATGAAAGCCACGTCACAATTCCGCAGGTTAGGGCCATGTGGGGTGGTGACAGGGCGAGAAAAATAAACTTGGTCAATTTTGGTTTCCGACTTCCGTCAGCACTAGACAATCGACCGCTGAGTTTCACGGAGTTTGAAGGGGTCACCAATCAAGTGATTTATGTGAGTGCCACACCAGGGGAATATGAGTTGGAACAAACAGAAGGTACTGTGGTTGAGCAAATTGTGAGACCTACTGGACTTTTGGATCCACCGATTGAGGTACGCCCAAGTTTCAATCAGATTGATGATTTACTAGAAGAAATACAAAAGCGCATCGCCTTAGACGAACGCGTTTTGGTGACTACTTTGACCAAAAGGATGGCCGAGGAATTGACGACTTATTTGACCAAACTCAACATAAAAGTCCGGTACATTCACTCTGAAGTCGATACTTTGGATAGGGTAGAGATCATCCGGGATTTGCGATTAGGCGTTTTTGATGTTTTAGTAGGTGTGAATCTGTTGAGGGAAGGACTTGACTTACCTGAAGTTTCATTGGTTGCCATTTTGGATGCTGATAAAGAAGGATTTTTGAGGAATAACCGATCACTTACACAAACTGCGGGTAGGGCAGCTAGAAATTCGGCTGGATTGGTCATCTTTTATGCAGACAAAATCACAGAAAGTATGCAAGCAACGATGGACGAAACCAATAGAAGGCGGGTCATTCAGATTGCGTACAATGAAGAACATGGAATCACACCTCGTACCGTTTCTAGGACAAGGGAACAAATAGAAGCTCAGCAATCCATTCTGGATGTAAGAGGTAAGAAACCAGTAAAAGCTTACATTGAGTCTGATGACATGAGTATGGCTGCTGATCCAGTGCTCAATTATATGAGTAAAGATCAATTGCAACACTTGATTGTAGACACGGAAATAAAAATGAAACAAGCTGCAAAAGACCTAGACTTCATCAGTGCAGCACAATTCAGAGATGAACTATTTGCTTTGAAAAAGAAACTTACCAGTGCTTAAAACAGAGTATTTGGATATGTGAATACCATAGCTTAGTTTTGTCTTAAACAATCAACAAAATGACACTCAAACAGCTCATTAAAATAGAAGATAAAGCCAAAGAAGTATGGGTAGTAAGTCCTTCTTTACATTATGATACTGAAAACAAAGACTTTTCAGAATTGGTAAGCATCAACTTAGGTCAGATGACCAAGTACCGCTACATCGTTCCTGCCACTAAAACCGTGGAGAAAAATCTCAAGGCGTATCAAAAAATGTACAATTTGAGCGATGAGGACGTCATCAAAAACTTTTTGATCTTGCCAGAAACGGAATTCAATCCGTTCATCAATGAAATCGCCATTTATGATGCCTCTTCAGAATGCATTGCATGTTCTGCCCCAGCCATGGAGGATGCCAATGATGAGGTAATAAAATTCAATTCCGAAACTTCTAAAGCGATGGCTAAAAGTTTCAAGGATCTTTGGAAGAAATACAAGAGGGTAAATCCGTAAACTGGGGAGCTGCTGAATTGCAAAACTGTAAAATTGCTGAACTGCGAAATTGCTGAATTGCGAAACTGCTGAACTGCGAAATTGCTGAATTGCAAAATTGCTGAATTGCTGAATTGCGAAATTGCTGAACTGTACAGATGCAAGGCCTTGCGTATCTCCATCACACCTTCTATCTGAACTTAACATTGTATGGGCGAAAGCTATTCGCCCCTTCTTCTATGGACTTTGTACAGATCCAAGGCATTGCGTCTCTCCCTATTTTTTCCACTTTATGAACTTTCCACTTTGTACAGACG
>JAKQLF010000392.1 GCA_029567325.1 Bacteroidota bacterium
AATACTATTCTATAATCTTCAATTTTGTCTGCATTAGGATTAACCCCTATATACTCTTACAAGATACTACAGCATAATGTCAAAATTAAACAATTGGGGTTTTTATTTTAGGCTAGTTTTTCTTAACTAAACGACATTGAATTGCAGTTTCTGATTTGATGAAAAACATGAAAGCAAAATCATCAAAATTCGTTAACGACAATAAATTTACAAAAAGTAGGTTTGAATGGCAAACTGGCTACGGTGTTTTTTCTTACAGCCAATCTCAAATTGATTCATTATATAAGTACATTGAAACCCAAGAGGATCATCATAAAAAGTTTACATTCAAAGATGAATATGCTATGTTACTTCAAGAGTTCAAAGTGCAATATGAGCCAGAGTATTTATTTGAGGAGTTGATATAAATTTTATCAGGAAAACAGCAGGTGTCTAAATGTTCCGTTCCGCTGGAACTCAATTTTCTTTTTCTCCCAGCCCATGGATTAAAATCCATGGTTACTACATGGATCGAGCCTATGGCTCTTGTTAAAAACTGTAGTTAGGTTATGGGTATTACCCCTACCTTCAAACATGATAATTTCTATGATAGCTGCGTTTTTAAAAAAAATTACAATTTTCAATTTAACACATAGAGCTAAAGAGGCAGCGCCTCGACCCATTTCGTAATCCAGGATTTCAATCATTGGTGAATGACGAAATAGGGTTTTGAGTTCCATAGGAACGATCCATATCAAAATGGAGAGCTGACCACAAGCCCATAAGTGCCATTCCGCAGGAACTCTGTTTATTTTTTTGCATTTAGCCCATGGATTGAAATCCATGGTTACAACATGTATCAAGCCGCTGGCTCTTGTTTAAAACTGTTGTTAGGAGATGCAAGTTTTCCTACATTCAAACCGGATAATTTCAATTACAGGTGCCCATTTAATATAAATTGACATCTATCAATTTTACTTACAAAACCAAAGAGGCAGCGCCTCGACTCATATCGTAACCCAGGATTTCAATCCTGGGAAAGAAACAAAACTGAAATAGAGTTCCATCGGAACGGTCCATTTACTCACGGAGAACTGACCACAAGCCCATATGCGTCGTACTGCTGGAACTCTGCTCGTTTTATCACATAGATAGAATCCATTGTTACTACATGGGTTGAACCTATGACTCTGAATGCTAGATAGGAGTCAATCCACCCAATTTCCAAGTCAACTCCATTATTTCTCCACAAAAAATTACTTACTTTACCAGCTAAATCTTTTTGTTTGAAAAGCAACCATCTCTGCATATTGTTTTTCTTATGTCTCTTTGCCCCAACGGCAACCACCCTCCTATTACTCAGTCACCAAAAAATTCAAATAAAAAAGGAAGTAAAAGAACACATAGACTCAGAAAAAGACGCAGAAAGATTGGTATTATTGAAATTCACAGAACTCGAAAAACAAGAAAAACTACATTGGGAACATGCTGCCGAATTTGAATATCATCACCAAATGTACGACGTGGTCAAATCAGAAGTTCATGGCGATACCACCTATTATTGGTGTTGGCATGACATCGAGGAAACCAAAATCAATGAGCAAATAAACCACTTGATGAGTTTATCATTTGATAACCTCCCAACCAAAGATGGTTTCCTTCAAAAATTTCAGAATTTATCGAAGTCATTTTACCATTCTAAAATCGAATACCAAGTCAACAATATCCCTTCCCAAAATCAAGGCATGTGGAACTATACTCCAACCTTTGAGCCTATGCCCAGCCTTGATCCCGCTACACCGCCACCCAAGATAGGCTAAACAAATATTGAACTTTATTAGCGGTTTGTAATTGACTTCCTATTGCAAAACCATCATTTTATTTACCAAAAATAAATCCAAATGCTAAAAGCAATACTCTTGTTTTTTGCGTTGGACATTTCATTTATGGCACATGCTCAAATGCTCACAATCAGAGACTTTGAAACAAATGAGCCAATTGAAATGGCCTCCATCATAAGCGATAATCCAAGTGCGTTTACAACCACCAATACATTGGGCCAAGCAGATATTTCAGCGTTTAAAGGTGCAATTAAAATAGAAATCAGGCGCCTCGGTTATAAAACAGAAACCAAAAGTTATGAGGAACTTTCTTCATTAAATTTAATCCTGAAACTCACGGTTTCTACCTCTACATTTGATGAAGTCGTAGTTTCTGCAACTCGATGGAACCAACGTTCGCTTAACACGCCTTCCAAAATTTCAATAATTTCTCCCAAAGACGTGGCATTAAACAACCCTCAAACGGCTGCAGATCTACTGGGTGTTTCAGGAGAAGTTTTCATTCAAAAAAGTCAACAAGGAGGAGGGTCTCCCATGATCCGGGGCTTTGCTACCAATCGACTCTTATATTCCATCGACGGTGTCAGGATGAATTCAGCTATTTTCAGAGCTGGAAATCTCCAGAATGTCATATCACTGGATCCATTTGCCATCCAAAAGACAGAAGTATTTTTTGGGCCAGGTTCTGTGATTTACGGCAGCGACGCCATAGGAGGAGTCATGAGTTTTCAGACCATTCAGCCGCAATTTTCAATACAAAACAAAACTTTAGTGAAAGGAAAAGTGGTCTCAAGATTTGCCAGTGCCAACAAAGAAATTACCAATCATTTTGACGTCAATGTAGGGGGCAAAAAATGGTCATCTGTCACTAGTTTTACCTTTAATAAGTTTGGTGACTTACAAATGGGAGCACATGGACCTGAAGAATACCTTAAGATGTATTACGTGCAAAGAGCCGACAAAGAGGATCAAATAGTAGAAAATTCTAATCCAAGAGTTCAAAATCCGAGTGGTTATAGTCAGATCAATATGATGCAAAAATTAAGGTTTGCACCCAACAATCATTGGGATTTTCAGTATGGATTTCACTATTCAAAAACCTCAGAATATGGTAGACATGATCGGCTCATTGAAACTCAACCCAATGGATTTCCAGTTTATGCTGTCTGGAATTATGGACCTCAATTGTGGATGATGAATCATTTATCCATCCTGCACCATAAGGATACCAAAATCTACGACAAGATGGCTGTACAATTGGCACAACAAACCTTTGAGGAAAGTAGGATAGATAGAAGGTTGGGGTACCACCGATTGCGAACCAATCTCGAAAATGTTCAAGCCTTTTCTATGAATGTTGATTTTGAAAAAAACATCCAAAAACATCGGCTTTTTTATGGTGGTGAGTATGTATTTAATGATGTAAATTCTTTTGGAAGTGCAGTTGATATCAGGGATGGAAGCCCCATTGCGGTTGCGGATCGATACCCTGCTTCAAAATGGAATAGTTATGCATTGTATTTCAACTATCAATATTTGAAATCTGAACGCTTCATCCTACAGGCTGGAATCAGACATGGAATATTTGACATACAATCAGATTTTTCAAGAAATCTCGATTTCTTTCCTTTTGATTTCACAACCTCCAATTTACGAAATGACGCCACAACTGGTAGTTTGGGCGTAGTTTTGAGACCCTCAGAAACGTGGAAAATCTCCGCGAGTTTAGGCTCTGGATTTAGAGCGCCCAATGTCGATGATATTGGAAAGATATTTGATTTTGCAGAGGGCGAGGTCGTAGTTCCCAATACTTCGCTGAAGGCTGAATATGCTTACAATGCTGAAATAAATGTTGCCAAAATATTGGGAGAATTAGTAAAACTCGACATCTCTCTTTTTTATACCTATCTTGACAACGCTATGGTCAGAAGAGGATTTCAAGTAAATGGAAAAGACAGCATATTGTATGATGGTCAGAATAGCAAAGTTTACGCCATTCAAAATGCTGCCTTTGCTACCGTTTATGGTTTTAATGCTGGTATAGAGATCAAACTTCCCTCGGGTTTTGGACTTGCTTCTAAATACAACTATCAAATAGGCAGAGAAGAGTTTGACAATGGCCAAGTTTATCCTTCCAGACATGCCGCTCCTGCATTTGGAACAACCAAATTGAGCTATCAGAAAAATAAATTAAACATGCAATTCTACGCAGTGTACAATGCAGTTGTTTATCACGCTGATCTCAACGAAGAAGAAAGGCAAAAACCCTTTATTTACGCCAAAGATGCAGCAGGAAGACCATATGCTCCCAGCTGGTATACGCTCAACTTTAAAGCCATTTATGAATGCTCTAAATCTTGGAGCATTAGCAGTGGTTTGGAAAATATAATGGACAAAAGGTATCGACCTTACAGTTCGGGATTGGTAGCTCCTGGAAGGAATGTGATCGTTGCTTTGACAGCTAAAATTTAAACATTGAGACCCAAGTTAGCTCGAATGATAAGTTAGCTTGGGTTTGTGTTTGCATCGCTTATGAACTTAATTGATCAATTCAATTTAATTAATCAAATTGAATATTCAACAAACAAAAATCATCAACTTTACTTTTAACAGTATCGAAATAACTTAGAATTGCTTTATTGAAAGACTATGAATACTAATGATTCACTTGTTTATTAGAATCACTATTATTATAACAACAGAAACCATACTTATGTACGACAATTTCATCATGAAAGATTTCGTATATTTTATTTACATAATTCCACATATAACTATTGAGCTTACTTCCATCTGATGCAACAAAATTTCCACAATTTCCGCATCTATAAATTTCTTGCTTTGTAAGTTCTATTGGCAAATTTTCATTTTTGTCAATTTTATCACTTTCCGAAATATCTTCTTTGAAACTAGTATGATTTATAAGAGCTTCAATATACTTTCTGAATTCGGAACTTGACATATTATTGTGTCTTGCATCATATGTTGAAGAAATCCTATTATATATAGATGCTTTGTTGAAAATTACAAATACACCCCTAAATCTTCTAACTATGAGTCTTGCCTTATCAGAAATATAGTATTTATTAGAGAATTTAGATGATTTTTCCAAGATATCACTATGAAAGTATTTACCAGGTAATAACTCACTTACTTTTTCAAAATTCATAAACGTATTATAGGGTTGATCGTTTTCTGAGGCAGAATAAACACCTGAATCTTTAAGTTCTTGGAGTTCTAGTCTAAAATAATTCCAATAATGTTCCTTTCCAAAAGATTCAAAAACTAACTCTTTTGGCTTGACAATCTCCTTAAAAGAAAAATTTAACTCTATACAATCCGGTTCTAAAGATAGCTTAGCACTACATAAATCCATTCCACCGCCTTGAGGCAGAAACATGTGATTTAGATTTTCATAAAGACAAATTGTATTAAGCACTTTAATGATTTCTGTGCATTTGCTCCATTTAACAGTTGTAGGAAATGAAGTTGGAAAAAGTTTAGTTTGGATTTCAAACCATTGTGCCATATTTCTTTTATGAAATTTATCGTTTAATTCTAACCATTCTTCTAGGTTTTCAATAAATTTACGTATATCAGGCCTTTCATTAGGATCATTATCAGTAGATTTGATAAGTAAGTCATCTATTGGAGAGGTGTATGAGGTTTTGAATTTATTTTTAAGGGAAATAATAGTATCAGTTGAATATTGACCATCAAAGCCGTTCGGAATCTTCGAAAGAAATATCCATAAGGTTTTTGCAAGAGAATAAATGTCAGCCTTTTTATAATCTGCATTTGAAGATTCTCTTCTCATTTCCGGAGCTATCGTCCATTTTGCCCCGATTTCTTCGTTATGTTTTGATATGTCTAATTTGTCAGGATAATCAACAAGGCCAAAATCACTAAAACATATTTTATCATTAAGGTAAAGAATATTCGAAGGTTTTATATCTCTATGATAAATTTGCCTATTATGGAGAAATTCAAGTGATTTCGATAAATCAAGTATTTGTTCAATTATGAATTTTATTGGCCTATCATATAGTATTTTCGTTGAAGGTTTAGCAATAGGCATTAAATAATAAGGTGTATTGTTTTTAGTAGAAAGATTCTTCTCAATAATTGGTATAACTCCCTCCAAATCTCTATTTTTTTCTAGAATAGAAGTTTCATCAGTAAATCTTTGTAATGATTTTGCATTAATTCTCTTAAGTAATTTTATAGCTCGGGTATCTGTTCCATTTGTACATAACCAAACATCCCCATTACCTCCTCCTCCTAGGTAATTAATAAGAATCCAACTTCCAAATTTAGCCTTTACCATTTACTTGATTAATAACATCAATTATAGTTTGAGACCCCAACAAATATTGATCTAGCGCAAAAAAATAATTTTTCCTAATTTTATTTTTAACTTAACAACTTAATAATCTAGATTTTAAAGAAAGCATTTCCCTGATTTAGAAAAAACTATTATAACGAGTTGAGCGGTTAAGCAGCCAAAGCATGTTTTGTTCTATTTATTGGAAGCCCGTTTATAAAGTTCATGTATTGTTTAAATGTTTTGGCTATTACTTTGGTCAATATTCGAATATAAAAACCTGTAAATCGTTTCGC
>JAKQLF010000396.1 GCA_029567325.1 Bacteroidota bacterium
GCGAAACGATTTACAGGTTTTTATATTCGAATATTGACCAAAGTAATAGCCAAAACATTTAAACAATACATGAACTTTATAAACGGGCTTCCAATAAATAGAACAAAACATGCTTTGGCTGCTTAACCGCTCAACTCGTTAATAAAATATCAAAAGATATCAATGCAAAAGTTCGGATAAAATTAGGAATACTATTAAAGATGAGAGACGAGGGACGAGAGACGAAAGTTCAAATGCGGCAAAAGTGTTCCCTCGCCTTAAAAAAATTGAACCCTTTATGGTCTTTCTGGATTCAAATAGTAAACACCGTTAAGAAAACTTCTTCTCTAAATATGTATCCTCTACATATGTGACGACATTAAAATTTTTGCCGTATACCAATATTTGTTTGGTTATACGTCCTAAAAAACAACCCAAAGGCAACATTTTTTTCAATTTGCCAACACTTACACCTTTTAAAAGCATCATTTTTTAATATTTTCGGGATTTTCACTAATTTTCTATATACTTATTAAATTATAAGTATTATATTTGAACTACTTACTCGTTAAGCAATATTTAATCTCCATCTACCCAATAATTTGACTTTACAAATTCATCCAAACAGGATGACAGCATTTGTGAGTAACAAATAGTGATTTCATTTTATAGTAAATAATTGGATAAAAACTTTGTTTGGTTACAAATCAAACAGCCATTTTTTTTATGACCCCCATCCATGAAATATGAATGGCTGAATAAGGATTTGAAAAAAAGAAAAGTACAGGAAAAAGAAGTGGAGGGTATGCGAAAAACATTCATGTTTAAAAAGTGTCATCATTTAAAATTTGATCTCGGGTCTCTATGATAAATATAAGTCAATTGAATGGGCAAGGTTATCCTAGTGAAATTATAGACCCAAAGTTATGCAAACATTTTATAGAGCAATATTTCCTAAATTTAGAGACTAGGGGGTACTACAATATTCCAGAGTTATCAAGTATGAAATATTTGTATTACGATCCAAAATATTGCGACCATTTTCGGCCAAAATATGGGATTTGTACAATCGGTCAGAAAGATTTTGTCTTGATTTATGATCAAAGTGTCAATGACTTCTTTATCAATCATCCTTCAGAAATATTGATCGTCATTTTCCTGATTGGTAAAGATTTCGATGAAATTGATTTCTATTTCCTAACTGCAAGCTTTTACACAGGAAAGGGGAATCATCATTTTCATTCATGGAAATATCAAGTAACTTTTGATACTAAAACCTTGGAGCCGATGGGTGAAACCATGATAGAAACAGGGTTTTGAGGTATTTAAAGTCCTGTTTACTAGGAAAAATTGTCAAGGAATTATAAAATAGAAAAGGCTTTAGGAGAATAAACTGAGCATTTTCTGTCAAATAGGATTATAATCTTTTATAACCCTTGAAGTTCTCATTCCTCTCCTAGAATGTAAAGCTCAAACTTTAGATTAAATTTTCGAGCGAGGCTATTATAAATGCCTTGAAAGGAACTGAATTTGGTGACTACTCAAAAATTTATCACCTAGGTGGTAGTGAATAAACGGTATATGAAAAGAATAACCAACATAGGTGAAATACTATAAGACAAACAATTATCGTAATGAGATTAATGACCATACTTTTTAAACATTCATTAAAAACAAAATACAGCGGTCATTCAAAAACCGAAAAACAGATACGCTATATGAAGGGATTTTTGTATTTAGTCATCATTGTATCTCTCGCTTCGTGCCAAAGCAAAATTGAAAAAGTAGAGAGAGCCTTTTATTATTGGAAAAGTGATGACTGGAACTTGTCGGATAAAGAACAACAAATTTGCGATGATCTCGATGTACAAAAACTATACATAAAATTTTTTGAAGTAGATTATAACGAAGAAATGGGTGGTTTTCCGATTTCTAAAACACGTTTAGGTTCTTGGCAAATAAAGAACCTAGATCTTAAATATGTCGTGCCTACTGTATATTTGAGAAATGAAGTTTTCTTGAAATTATCAAAAAATGAATTGGACATATTAGCTGACAATGTTAATTTTTTGATTAATAAATATAAGACAGAAGAATTTAAAGATGAGACAATCACTGAGTTTCAAATGGACTGCGATTGGACACCAAAAACAAAAGACAATTATTTCTATTTTCTTCAAAAACTAAAGTCAATTTCAGGTAAACAAATCAGCTGTACTTTAAGATTGTACCCATATAAATACCGTGAAAAGATGGGCGTTCCGCCTGTGGATAGAGTAACCTTGATGTGTTATAATTTGCTTAGCCCACTCGAAAATTCTAATAAAAACTCCATCCTCGATTTATCGGAGCTCAAAAGTTATTTGAAAGATGTGAGGCAATATCCAAAACATGTGGATATAGCGCTGCCGATTTATTCATGGGCACAGGTGTATCACGATGAGCGTTTTTCTGCAGTACTCTATACCGATACCAAACAGCTAAAAACAATTTTGAAACAGGAAAAGCCACTTTGGTACACTGTTCTACAGGATACTGTAGTCAATAATACTTTTTTGCGCGTCGGTGATAACATAAAATATGAAGAAATAGATGATGCGAAAATTAAAGGTGCCATTACTTTGTTGAAACAGTACATTGAATTTGACAAATACACTACAGTTACCCTTTTTCACCTAGACGAACTGCAATTCAAAAATTTTACCAATGAAGAACTTTCTGCTTTTTATACTGATTTTAGCTTATAATATCTCGCATGCCTGCGGATATTATCCTTATGGAGAAAATACACGCATTTCACTTCTCAATCCATTGGCTTTTGGATATAGTACATATTCGAATTTTAATTATTCCGCAGATTTGTTTTCATCTTATGAAGGTTTTATCCCAGAAGAATTTGTTTTACCGAATAAAAAATTATGGTTTGAATATTGCCGAGGAAAAGTAGACTTAAGATCAATTGATTTTGCACTTTACCAACTCCCTATTTCAAATATTGATAAAAACTCGCAGAACGTAATGATTGATTATCTATATCAACAAAACGACACTGCTGCTTTAAACTATCTTCGGTTTGCAAAGACTTGTGAGTTTTTCAACTCTTTGCAGGAAGACCCTTGGGAGCGAAAAACAAATATTGTAAAACAGAAACGATCAGAATTGATGCACAAAGCAATTTTGTCTGCGAATCATGTGTTTGATAAAGATCTGAAAAAACGATATGCTTTTTTGGCTATCAGATTAGCGTGGTACAATAATCATTTTGATATTATTCAATCGTTGTTTGACTCCACTTTTAAAAATTCTGAAAAAGATATTCTGTATTATTGGAGTTTATATTTCAATAGCTTTACAGAAAAAAATGATGCGCTTGCCAATTTTGAATTGGCACAAGTTTTTGCCAATGCCGTAGATAAACGTTTTGCTTGCCATCAACACTTCAATTCAAAAGTTCCAGTAGAACAAACATTGAAGTTTGCAAAATCGCCTGTTGAGAAAGCAAATGTCTACTTGCTACATGGCATAGAAAAACCTGACAAAGCGTTGCTATATCTCCAAAATATTTATAAAATTTATCCTTCACTGGATGGCCTTTCATTTTTATTACTCCGAGAAATCAATAAAATTGAAGACTATGTTTTAACACCATATTATACTTTATTTCAACCATCCGTGACATCTGATTATTGGGTTGGAAAAATAGACAATTCTACTCAACAAACACTCAATCGTTCTGAGCGCGATAGATTGTACGCCAAGGAAGTATTAGATTTTGTCAATTCTATTGATTTATTAAAAGTAGAAAATCCGTTTTTATGGCAATACTGCAAAGCATATCTTCAATTCATCACCAGAGATTACGATACTTGTTTGTCATTAGTCAATCAATTAGAAAAATCAACATCAGACAAAACAATTTTAAACCAATTACAAATTATTAAAGCATTAGCACTTACTGCAAATCAAGTCAATGGAAACGCAAAAATTCACCCTGAAATCCAATCAACGATTCTCGCCAATCAAAAGAACGAGCAATTTATTTTTGCAATAGGAAAAGAGTTGGAATATTTGGGAAACACCACTGAAGCGTCTTTGCTTTATTCCACGCTTGATAACTCTTGGGATGAAAATTCACCCGTGTCTTGGAAAACAATAAAAAACAAAAAGCATTCGTACACTGATTATTTTCAGGATTACTTTGACTATATGGATGTTATTTACACGCCAGAACAAACGCAATTTTTGATAGATAATATTCAAAAAAACAAGGATATAAAAGACTCTTTTTCAGTATTCATTTATAAAGAAATAAAAGAAGATCTACCACGATTGTATGATTTGCTGGGTACAAAATATATTCGACAAAATAAGTTGGAAAATGCACTTGTTGCGTTTTATAAAATAAACCAACCGTACTTGTCCAGATATTATTCCATGTGGGAGGACAAGAACAACGTCTTTGACAAAAACCCCTTTTATCATTTAAAATATACACCAAAATTTATAAATCCCAAAGACACCATTCTATTAAATAAGTACACGATTACTAAACAACTCCTTACATATTTAAAAAAAGCTGAAAACACAAATGAAATAGATAGAGATTACTATTATTTTTTAGTAGCTAATGCATATCACAATATGGGGCATGAAGGAAATGTGTCGATGATGCGAAGAATCAACACTTGGTCTAGATATTCCTTTTCATTGATTGAAGATGAAGCAGAATTTCGTCAATCAATTTTAGCTAAAAAGTATTATTTACATGCAAAACAGCACGCCAAGACAGATAAATTCAAAGCTTTATGTTTGAGAATGTTAATTCGTTGTGAGAATTATACGCTGGGTTACAAATTCTTTGAAGACGAGCATTTTCAATACTCCAACAATGATTCGCCTTTGGTTACTAATCAATATTATAAAGAGTTACATGAAGACTATCATGATTTCTTCGATGATTTGGTTTCATCTTGTGATAATTTTGAATCTTATTTTAACGCGAGAAGATAGGTGGGTGATGACATAAAACTAAGACAAAAATATAATGCTAAAGCAGTACATTAGCGTAAAAGTACTAGTTTGAATCCCAGGTAACTTTCTCAATATTTTCGTTTCCGTTGAAATTTTGATGTTCCAATTCAACTTCCTTCTCAACCAATTGTCAATCTAAAGTTAATCAAAATTCCATTTTAATAATTTGTAGGTGCATGCAAGTCTTCTTAATTTGGTTGTTGTGATTTTGTCATGATTTTTGGAAATTGGCCAAAAATCCCGCCAAAATCATATGCACGTTTCATTTTTCGCCATGGACTTCATCCATGGTTAATAACATTTTACCTCGCTGGGTATTAAAACCGAATTTATGAAATGGATCTTAAATTATATACAAAGTCATTGAAGAGAAGAGGATCAGTTTTATGCTACACATTTAGACCGTTATTAAAAAAGGAAATGAATTTGACCATTTTCTTGTTGCGTACTTAAGCGATACCTTGTACATTAAATTTTGCAATCCCATCACTGCTATGGAAGGTTACCTTAATTTCTTTCTTCGAACTCGACCAGAATTTCTACTCAATATTTGTGGTTTATTTATTTTTTCGTTTACTATAAAGAAAAAACAAGTAGTTTCGCGTGAACGAAAAATATATTAATTTGGTTTATCTTTAAAATAAAAAAGCATGGTGTCGGTAGAACTTAAACAAAAAGTTTTAAGAAAACTTGAAGATGTTGAAGATAACTATTTGTTGGAAGAAGTTTTGGCTTTACTTGAATTTGAAACAACTACCGAGCCTTTTAAACTCACAAAGCCTCAGATATCAGCAATTGAAGAGGCGAGATTACAAATAAAAAAAGGTGAGGTTTATTCTAACGCTGAGGTTGAAGAAGAAATTGACCAATGGTTAAACAAATAATTTGGTCCAAGAAGGCAAAAGAAGATAAGACTGAAATTTTGAGATATTGGCTGAATCGAAATAAATCCAATGTTTATCCCAAAAAATTAAACGATCTTATCAAAGAAGCCATCCTTTGGATAGTTGAAAACCCTTTTGTTCGAAGAAGCACAGATTATGAAGGTGTATATGTAAAGCAAGTTAGAGACTACTTTATCTTATTTGAAGAAACCGAATCAACAATTTATATCTTAACAATTTGGGACACACGACAGGATCCTAAAAAAATAGAAGATATCATAAATCAAAAATAAATTCTTGATTATAATACGCCTTAAACCTATGGCTTTCCAACTATCGTTTAGGCAATATAAATTAATGAGCCTATTGATTTTGATTTCTTTCAACTTAATCAGTCTTATGCTCTGAAAATAAATATTTATCGATAGGAGTGTTTATCTTCACTTACGTTTTCCAAATGACATTACATCTTGGTTACCAGCCAATTGTAGTAAATGTGCACCAAGAATGAATTACAAATTATAAAAGAATGAAAACAGAATTGTTAAGTATCATTCCTGTTTTACCATCGGCAAACATTGAAAGGGACATCGTTTGGTATATGGAAAAAATGAATTTTGAAGTCTATTTTTCTGATAAAATGTATGCGGTGCTTTATAGGGAAAATATTTGCATACACTTACAATGGCATGCTGACACCGATGATGACCCATTACTGGGTGGGTCCGTAGTGAGAATTTATGTAAAAAACATATCTGAACTTTTTAATGAATTGGTTGATAGAGGTACGGTTGAACCGGGCTGTCTGAAACTTAATACGCCTTGGAATACCAATGAATTTGGATTTTTTGACCTGAACAAAAATGCAATTTTTATAATGGAGGATGTGGTTAATAACAGTTGACCCTACTCACCAATTTAAACATTAATTATGGAAGTTGATCAAATTATGACCTTAATAAGTCGTGGACGCACGGACTATATTTTTGAATTATTTAAATTTCCCAACTGGCAGGATTTATTAAATAAAGGACCAGTAAAGCTTTTACAATGGTTGGTGTATTATAATGACACAACTGCTTTGAAGGCTGTTTTAAATCATGGAGGAAATCTTGACAGCATCGATCTAAATGAAGAGTTGGGAAATGCTGCATTCTTTGGACACTGGAAAGTATGCGATTTCTTAATAAATAATGGCGCAAATGTGAATGCATTCGTGGACAAAACGAATGAAACCCCATTGCACAATGCGCTTGCCAAGGCAGGAAGGCCTTACTATTTCTACGTGGTAAAGCTTCTGGTGGATAAGGGTGCAAATGTAAATGCCAAAACTATTCCGGGTATAGAAACTGGTGCATTTATGCGGGATGTAAGGACCAAAGGAGAAAGCCCTCTGCACCGGGCCGCAGCTTACGCAGATGCAAAAACCATTCAATATTTAATAGATCATGGCGCAGACAAAACTACTAAAGATGCCAATGGAAATTCCCCTTTAAGTTGGGCGAGCGAACATTTGCGACCAGGTGTTATTTTGTCTTTACTTACTTATGCTGGATTTCAAATTGGGGAGGCGCATAAAACTATAAATACGAGCGACCACGGCCATGGCTGGGGAAATAGTATGGATTGGAATTTATTGGGAGATTATTTGCCGGAATGATTGAGGTTTTGAGAAATGACTGTGTCGGGGTTTAGCCACTTTATAATATGAAAGAAAAACTAGTTTATTTATTTATTTTTCTAGGTTTTGCCTCTTGCATTCAAAAAGAAAAAGGAAGTAGATCTGAAAAGGCATTCAACAATAATGATCCTTTAAATGTGATTACAGAGCAAATAATTAAAAATGATCCCTTGTTAGCAACTCTGGAAAATGATCTAAACGAAATGGTAAAAAATCCAAAATTTTCTGTTGAAAAAGAATTTGTAAATAATCGACACGTTGACAATGTGATAGATACTATTTCAACTTTTAAATTCAATGAAACTACTATTCAATCTTATAAAACATCAACAGGGGCAGAATGGATAATCGAAGCTCAAATTCAAAATACTGATTTTAAACTTGCACATGAAATTACAGTCGGTATGGATAAAAAAAGTCTGGAAAATATTTTAAAAACAAAATTGAATTCCGATTTAATAAAAATCAGCAATGAAGAAGAAACTTCAGCCTTCGTTTTCAAATTTCAAAAAGATATTCTTACCGTAATTCTTTATGAAGGTTATGTGGATTAATAATGAGGTTTTAAACAACTGTACCAGTATGAAAGAGATAATAACTCCTCTAACACTGGTCAGACATTTTCATTAGAGACTTTCATGTATTAGAAACTTCCTTGTATTAACGGATATTCTCAAGTGGTAGGCTATCAATTCAGCCCTTCAATAAAAATTATTGCAAAAAATTTTGCGAAAGCAAATACTTACATTACATTTGTGTAAGTAAAAGGTTACACAATTATGCCTGCAGAGACAAGACGAGATGTATTTCAAGCCATTGCTGACCCAACACGAAGGAAAATTATTGATTTACTTTCCGATGAACCAATGACTTTGAATGCCATAGCTGATAAATTCCTCATTAGCCGGCCTGCTATTTCTCAACATATCAAACATTTGGAGGAGTGTGACCTCATAGAAATCGAACAAAAGGGAAGAGAGCGATTCTGTAAAGTAAAGCCTCAGAACCTTATTCCCGCTTTTATGTGGTTGGAGAAATATCAACAACAGTGGGTGTCGAGAGTTGATAATTTTGAACAATATGTAACATCAATCAAATCAAAATCAGATAAAAATGACCAACAAAAATGACATGAGCAGTCGAACACTCACGCTGCAAAAAGTAATAGACGCCCCAGTTGAATTAGTTTGGGAAGCATGGACCAACGTTGAACATGTAATGCAATGGTGGGCTCCTCCTGGCATGAAAATAAATATGATAAGCCATGACTTCAAAGTGGGCGGAAAATGGAAATACAGTATGCCTATGCCAAATGGAAACGAATTCATTTCGGAAGGAACCTATTTGGAAATTGAAAAATTTAAAAAAATCGTTTCCTCTGCAGACTTCAAACCCATGACTGAAGGGGTAGAATTACATGTTTCATTTGAGGCAGATGGTGATAAAACAATTTTCACTTTTAGCGTTGTACATGAGACAGAAGATTATTGTAAAGCACAAGAAAAAATGGGTTTTTACAACGGTTGGGGCTCCACATTCAATAGAATGGAAACCATGATTACCACGCAATTGAAAAAAATATAATTATTCATTCCAGAACACCGGCCAAAAAATTGGATGCTTATTGTTAAATAAATTGCATGCTCATTTATATTTGATTTCAAGGGCTTAATGCATGAGTAATTGAAGATTTTGGGTGGCTTGAATTTCCATCTTTTTTGTTACTATTCAACAGCATACAATTTTGCCTAATTAATTCCAATATAAACCTATCATTCCAAGATGATAAACACAAAACCTAAATTTTACTTTATCTGTTGCATCTTGCTGATTTGTGTAATGGGCTGTAAGTCTTCATTGAAAAACAACCATACACTCCACGCTTCCATTGACCATCAAACGACTTTGGACTCCTTGGATGCAGCATTGAGTCAACTTTCGTCAACCAGTTTAATGCCCGGTTTCTCTGTTGCCATCGCCAAGGAAGGCCAGGTTCTTTTCAAAAAAGGTTATGGCTTTGCTGACCTTTCCAGCAAAACAAATTTCACCCCTCAAACCATCAATGGTGTCGCTTCCGTTTCAAAAACATTTGTTGGTTTGGCGATCATGCAATTGGTGGATAATGGTAAACTGAGCCTGGATGAACCTATCAATACCATTTTACCTTATAAAATCATCAACCCACATCATCCACAAACTGAGATAACTGTCAGGCATTTGGTCACTCATAGTTCCACACTTACAGAAGAATTTGACCCTGAAGAAGTGGGAGAGGCAAGTATCTATCTTGTGGAAGACTACCCCATCAATACTACTACCCCTGAAGACATAAAAGATGCCATCACATATTTTAAAATGGGCCGACAAATCAGCCTTGATGAACACATCAAACGATATACACAGCCGGAAGGTAAATGGTACACCCCTGAAAACTTTCTCTCTAGTCTCCCAGGAAAAAAATTTGATTATACTAATTTGGATGCAGCCATTGCCGCTCGAATTGTAGAGATTACAACAGGTATTTCTTTTGAAGAATATACGAGATTGCACATTTTCAAGCCACTCAATATGTCCCATTCTAGCTGGAAAAATAAAGACATAGAAGCTACAAAAAGGAGCAAGATCTATATGCCAGACAACCGAAAATCGCCATCCAAAGCCGTCAAAATGCCCCAGTATGAAATGACTGACTTTCCTGCAGGAGGCTTAAAAACGAATATCGAAGACTTGAGTAAATATCTCATTGAGATGATAAACGGTTACCATGGCAATGGCAAACTTTTGAGTGCTGGCGCTTATCAAACACTTTTTAATCCACAACTTGCAGAGGATTCCTTTGAAAACCACAACGACTTTGCATTCAACGACCAACAAGGTGTAGCGGTTTTCTGGGCAATTTCTCCTACAGGGTACCGATTACATAATGGGGGATCTGTCGGTGTTTATTCTTTCATTTATTTTGATCCGGCTACTAAAAGTGGCGCTGTTGCATTTTGTAATCTGCCAGTTGATGATTTTGGAAAAGTGAGAGATCTCGTTCATAAATACCAGCAGTTGTTAGTCAAATAGTTGGTCTATTACAATGCATTTGCATTACGCTAATATGTGGTTTTAGATTTCTTAAAACTGGTTTCACAATTAGTAAAAGCCATATTTGGATCGCTCGGTGAATCCAAAGAATAGGTTTCTATTTATTAATATTCCCATTATTCCCCATTTCATTCATAAAAATAAAGAGACAAGTTATTTGGTAAATTCCTCCCCTATTGACTACCTTCCATTCAGAAATACTTCATCATGATGTTTAGCCACAATCGTTCAAGTACCTCTTGGAAGGTGCAGATACTACACTTAAATCTGATTTTATGCTTCATCCTGATGTGGGGATGCAAAGAAGAGGCAAAACCAACACTCAAGAGACCCAACATTGTCTTCATAATGTCTGACGATCATGCATATCAAGCCATCTCCGCCTATGATAAAAGTTTGATTGAAACTCCAAATATTGACAGAATCGCCAAAATGGGTATGCTGTTTACCAATGCCAGTGTAACGAATTCCATTTGTGCGCCATCCAGGGCGACCATACTTACAGGAAAACATTCGCATATAAACGGTAAGGTTGATAATGTCGCTCCTTTCGACACAAACAATGTCACTTTTCCGCAGTTATTGCAGAAAGCCGGATACCAAACAGCCATGTTTGGCAAGTTGCATTTTGGCAATAACCCAAAAGGTTTTGATCAATATAAAATATTACCTGATCAAGGGTTTTACTACAATCCTGATTTTATTACCAAAAATGAGGGCGAGATCAAAGTGAAAGGTTATGTTACCGACATTGTTACAGATATGACGCTAGACTGGCTGGATAAAGAACGCAAAAAGGACAGCCCTTTTATGCTCATGTATTTGCATAAAGCTCCGCATCGTCCTTGGCTCATGGCCGAAAGACACATGGAGGAATTTACCAAAAAAGTATTTCCGGAACCGGCTACTTTATTTGACGATCACGAAGGAATGCCTGCAGCAAAGGTGGCAACCATGAATATTCAAGGTGATATGGGTTGGGCTGCTGATAGCAAATTGTATCCTGAGTTGATGGACGAAATGGGATTGAAAGAAGAGATTGGTGCAGACAAACGTCGCTATGAAATGACTGTCGGTAGGATGGATGCCTCACAAAAAGCAAATTTTGACAAATCATACCAGGTGATTGCTGAAGATTTTAAAAAGCGATATCCTACTATGACTGCAAAAGAACTCACGCAGTGGCGCTACCAACGATATATGCAAGACTACTTAGGTACAATAAAGGCGGTTGATGAGAATGTCGGTCGGGTTTTGGATTATTTGGAAGCCAATGATTTAATGGAGAATACCATCATCGTTTATACTTCTGATCAGGGATTTTACCTGGGTGAACATGGCTGGTTTGATAAGAGGTTTGTTTACGACCAAAGTTTTAAAACGCCTTTATTGGTATCGTGGCCAAATAGAATCAAAGCCGGAAGTGTATCTGATGAACTTGTGCAAAATTTGGATTTTGCTCAAACATTTTTGGATGCTGCTGGCGTGAAACCACCGGCTGATATGCAAGGATTGAGTATGCTTCCTGTCCTAACTGGTGAGGTGGGAAATTGGAATCGAGATGCTGCCTATTACCACTATTATGAACATCCTTCAGAACACAACGTGAACAGACATTATGCGGTCATCACAAAGGAATATAAACTCATCCATTACTATTTTGATCTTGATTATTGGGAATTGATCGACCGGAAAAAAGATCCTTTAGAGCAGCATAATTATTACAATGATCCGGCTTATGCTACAATAAAAAAAGATTTACACCTCCAGCTAGACAAGCTACGAAACCAATACGGAGATTCTGATTCTTTAAGCCAGCAGTATGTTGATAAATTCATGCCCCTGGCCAAAGAAGGAAAAGTATATGGCGTAGAAGATCACATTTTGAAGCCGATCGTTGAAAAATGGGAAGCAATAAAAAGTAAGATTAAATAAGCATCTATCTGCTGAGTAGTTTATAAAATCTCAAGATGAGAGATGAAAGAAGAAAGAAGAAAGTTCAATTAAGAGCACTTACTTAAATTTGATTGGAAAAAATACTTTTATTTTTTCTAGTTAGCACTTTGATGTTTTCCAGTATTAAAGCACCGTCCATTCTATCTCGAAGCCAATATTTCATAACACAGTTCGTTATCGGAATTAATTGCTCGTTTCCGAATAATTAAAACAACTTTTGCTAAGTATGAAACACTTATTTATACAATCCTTTGTTTTTTATATCGCTATCCATGTGCTGTCTGCCCAGATGAGTGACCCAATTGAAAAAAGAATTGATTCTTTATTTTCAAAATACAATGATCAAACAGCTGGTGTGTCTGTTGCGGTTGTGAAAAATGGTGAAGTTGTTTTAAAGAAAGGATATGGAATGGCCAATCTTGAATATGACGTAACCAATTCACCTCAGACAATATTTCATGTTGCTTCAGTTTCAAAACAATTCACGTCTTTCGCTATCTTTCTTTTAGAAAAAGAAGGCAAAATAAAATTTGATGATGACGTCAGAAAATACATACCAGAACTTCCTATTTATGATAAGCCAATAACTATAAGTCATTTATGTGCTCATACCAGTGGTCTCAAAGATCAGTGGGCTTTATTAACTTTGGCCGGGTGGAGAATGGACGATGTCATCACAACAGAGCAAATACTCAAGTTGATTTACAAGCAAAAGTCATTAAATTTTACTCCAGGAACACAATATAAATATAGTAATACGGGCTTTACATTGTTGGCTGAAGTGGTAAAAAGGGTATCGGGAAAAAGTTTCGCAGCATTTACGGATGAGTTTATTTTTAAACCGCTCCAAATGAACAACACTTTATTTTATGACGACCACCAAAAAATTGTAAAAAACAGAGCTTATTCTTACGGTAGCGAAAATGGAATTTATGAAAAAAGGAATTTAAATTATGCCACAGTTGGACCAACAAGTTTATTGACAACTGCCGAAGATTTAGTCAAATGGGTATTGAATTTTGAAAAGCCAATCGTTGGTGATGCCGATTTAATCCCTCGATTTAATCAAATTTCCTACCTCGAAAATAAAGAACCTGCGATTTTAGCAGTTGTCGATGGTGAAACTATTTATCATTTGAAAGGGCAGTTCATAAGAAATTACAAAGGGCTGGAGGTATACAATCACACAGGTAGTGATGCCGGCTTTAAATCCTATTTAGGTCGCTTCCAAGACAATCGTTTATCCATTATTTTGCTGAGCAATGATGAATCTTTTCTATCCTATAAGACCGGTATGGATATCGCAGAATTTTATTTATTTGACAAATTCAAACAACGTGAAGTACCAAATGCAGAAGCACCAAAAATGGTTGCAGAAACAAAGCCAATTGAAGTTGTAAACCTAAAAGAATATGGAGGGGTATTTCGAAATGAAGCATTATCCTCAGCTTTCACTTTAAAAACAGTCAATGGCCAATTGGTTATGACCCATGATAGATTGAGTGATGTCGTTTTAACTCAAATAGGAAATGACAAATTTAATGGTGCGATCACTTTTTCCTGTGAGATCACTTTTACAAGAAATAAAAAAGGAAAAATTGGCTCGTTATCTATAACAAATTTTGGGGCAAATGATGTTGTTTTCAATCGGATTAAATAAGGGTCTATGTGAAAAAAATCTACTCGGTTGCATAATATGTCTCACCTGTATATTACAACCCTTTGAAAATTTTATTCGTCTGATTAGAATATTCAACTAATCTGCTACTAATGGATAATAAAAATACAATCGAACATCATTAAGATGATGGTGTGAGCGTCCCAAATTGGAGGCTTCATGTAATGAGAAGTTTGTTTTTTCTGAATTTTATTAGTTTATCATATGACAACTGGTCTACAATCCTATTTCCAGAAGAACAAATGGACACTTTAACTGGAGTTACCATTAGTTTCTGGGCTGCTTTTTCAGTTCTTAACTTATTTGGAATACGTTTCCCGCTAAAATTTATACCTATTCTTTTACTTCAGTTGCTCTACAAATCCGCATGGATCATAGGAACTTATTTACCCGCAAAAAATTCGGGACAATTAGATGAAGATTTAATCTCTTTCTTCTGGATTTGCGTTGCTGGAATTATTTTGAATCTTTTGGTTTTACCTTGGAGATTTGTATATCATGAGTACTTAAAAAACTTCTTTAGATTGGGGTAAAAGTGGTCAAAAAGAACTTGCAAAGTATAAAAAAAGACTGAATGGATGCTCCGACCTTTTGTCTCTTAATTCATATCGATTTATTTAAGTCGCCATTCATGTGGCGACACACCAAACTCTTGTTTGAAAACTTTACCAAAGTAACTGGGGTCACTAAATCCACAGAGCATGGAAATATTTAAAATGGTATCATCGGTGTTTATTAGCAATTCTTTGGCTTTTTTGAGTCTCAAAATCCGTATGTACTGGTTGGGTGACATACCCATGATGGCACTGAGTTTACGATGTACTTGCGAGTAAGACATAAATAGATTTTTTGCAAGTTGTTCGACACTTAGATTTTCGTCCGATAAGTGGGCTTCAATTTCTGTTGTTACTTTTCTGACAAATTCATTTTCAATCGTAGGAATGACGATAGACTGAAAATGGGTTGTTGTACTTTCATTATTTGATGTTTCTGTGAGGTCCCAATTAAATCCCATCTGACTTGCGTATGCTTTTTGTAGGATGACCCTTTGGTCTAATAGTTTGCGAACACGCAAGACTAGTTCGTCAACATTAAAAGGTTTTTCAAGGTAGACCTCTGCGCCATATTCAATTCCTTCCAACTTGGAGTCGATGTCGGCCTTGGCAGTGAGCATGATGATGGGTATATGACTAGTGCGTTCATCATTTCGCAATCTTTTGGTCATTTCATATCCATCCATAAACGGCATCATTACATCCGTTATAATAAGGTCAGGCACCATATCACATGCTATTTCAAAACCTTCTTGTCCATCTTTACCAATTGCCAAACGATAATCATTCAGACAACTTGCCGTATAAGCCACGACATCCGCATTGTCTTCTACTAGGAGTATCAAAGGTTTATCCGAATTTAATTTTTTTAGACCATTGATATACTCAATTGAGTGAGTTTTATCAGTCCGTGCATTATCCATTTCTTTCAGATAAGACTTTTCTGATTCTTCTGCAAAATCATGGATGATATCCAAAGGAAGAGTGACCGTAAATTCTGTCCCAATTTTGGACCCTATTGGAGGGCTTTTTACAGAAATCTCTCCATCCATTAGCTGCACCAATTCTTTGGTCAAGGCAAGACCAATGCCTGTCCCTTCGGCATTTCGTGTGACCGTTGTGTCTGCTTGATAAAATCTGTCAAAAATAAAATGGATTTGGCTTTCAGAAATTCCTTTGCCTGTGTCTTTTACTTTAATGACCAATTGACTTAGATTGTCAATAGTAATAGAAATATAAATATCTCCTTTTTTGGAAGTAAATTTCAAGGCATTAGAAAGTAAATTAGATACTATTTGCCGCAATTTTTCTTCATCATATTTTACGTACATTTGATCGAGTGCAGAAAGATAATGCATCTTTTTTTCCTGGCTTTCTGCCACTGAATGGAATGATTCTACAATGTATCTGATAAAATTTATGACATCGCCTTGGATGAGATTCAGTTCCATTTTGCCCGCTTCAAGTTTGGACAAATCCAACATTTCATTGACGAGACGCAAAAGATTATTGCCGTTGCGCTCTATCATTTCCAAACCATTTTCCAAATGTTCACTTGCTGATTTTCTGATGTGCTGCACCATGCCCAAGATGACGGTGAGCGGTGTGCGAAACTCATGGGTAATGTTTGTGTAGAGATGCGTTTTGATCTTATCTAATTCTTTGATCCGGTGACTTTCATTTTGCTCAAATTGGAGTTGCGCCGCCATTTTATTTTGATCAATCTTGTATTGGTAATACGCCTTAATTCCCCAACCAAACAAAACCAAATAAAATAAATAAGCATACCAGGAAGTGTACCACGGTGGTAGAATTTTGATGGTAAGTGCTTTTATTTGATTATTCCAAATTCCTAAACTATTACTTCCTTGGACTCTGAAAGTGTAGTTGCCTGCTGGCAAATGCGAGTAACTTACATTTCTCCGATTTCCACTTTCTATCCAACTATCATCAATACCTTCTAATTGGTAACGGTATTTTATTTGATCAGGAGCTCTGAAATCTAAAGAAGAAAACTCAATCGTAAAAACATCTTGTTTATGATCTAAAGTGATAGATTCAGTAAATTCAATGGCTTTTGTCAAAATGCCAGTCTCATCATTATTCTTAATGACCTGATTACCAACAATGAGTTTTGTAATAAAAATATTCGGAGCAAATGTGTCTAGTAAAATCTCTTTGGGATTGAAAAGATTGAGTCCACTGACACCTCCAAACGCCAGATTTCCATTGGGCATTTTACAATAAGCATTCGTATTAAATTCTGAGTCTTGAAGGCCCGCTGCTTCGGTAAAATGTCTTATTTCAAAATCTGCTGTTCTGTCCTTGGTGGCCAAAATACAAAAGAGCCCATTGTTGGTACTGCCCCAAATATTACCAGAATCATCGGTTAATAATCCGTAGACTGTATTATTGCAAAGACCTTGTTGGGTGGTGATGTGTCTGATCTTACCTGTAGATTTTTCCATGAGGTTGAGCCCACCGCCTTTAGTGCCAATCCAAAGTAATTGGTTATTTATTGGGTCTTCCAAAAAGCTACTGACACTATTATTATTCAGCGATGTCTTATTATCTGGGTTATTCTCGTACCAAGTGATTCTTGGGCCTTTTTCAAATATATTTTTGTTTTCAATGCTCGTAAATCCAAACTCGGTTCCTATCCATACAGTTCCAGCTTTGTCATGATATATGGATGTGATTAATGCATCGTCGGATAGTGGGCTTTTTGGATTTGTATTGATTGTAAATTCTATGAAATCACCACTTAAGGTATCGAATACACCAATCGCACCTCCATGTCCACCAATCCATAATCTACCTAATTTGTCTTCTGAAATATGCTGTTCATGATAATAACTGTTTTTGAATGTTGTTTTATAAACCTTCACTTGTCTGGTTTCAGGATTGATTTTTTCTATAGCTGAAATGAAGCCTGATTTTTTATCTGTTCTTTTAGTGATCCAAAGGTCTCCTTGTTTAGAAATGAAATAATCCAATACCCTTGGATCCGTTCCTTTCATAAGACTGTTGAGTATTTTGCCCTTTGAATCTATCAGTGTTTCTCCATTCCAAGATCGTATATATAAGTTGTTCCTTGGATCTGCAAAAATATTTTTGATGCTTTGATTTGGGACTAAGTGATTAAACTTTTCAGACTCAAAAGAATATTTTTTTAGTCCGTGACCGTTCAATCCCACCCATACCAATCCCGTTTTGTCTTTGAAAAAAAAATTGGCGAATACATTATTTACCGTTAAAAAAAGACTTTCTTTGGGATCAACTGCATTTCCTTTTTTCCATTTAGAGACATCAAAAATTTCTATAACTCCCAGATTATTATTAGATCGCCACAAGCGACCATTTTCTTCAAATAAAATGCTACCAGTATGCCCGTTGAAAATTGGTTTTTTAAATGTTGGGTAGGCAGATATTCCATCATAAAGAGTCACATATTCATCATTATTCCATACACTTCCATCATCGTTTTTTATGATTTGTGTTCCTCCAATGTTGATATTTTTTTGCAATTCAAATTGGTAGGTTTTTTCATTCAATCTGTATGTTAAACTGTCGCATTTGTACCAAGTGCGGCCAACTTTATCGGTATAAGACACTTGATTGTAGTAGTTACCCGGGTTAAAAGAGTTTTTGGGTTTCTTTATATGCGAAATCCTGATGCTTTTTTGATTTTCAAAAAAATCTTCATCAATGGTTACCAAGTCAAAATTTTCATGAGAGGTATTGACCAAAAATCGTCCGTCAGCTAGCTCTGTAATTTGTTCCAATACTTCGTTGCCACTAAGACTGTTTGCATCTTTGGGGTCGTGAAATAATCTGTAAAACTTTTCTGTTTTTTTATCAAAAATATTGAGCCCGTGGTCAGTGCCTACCCAAATGCGACCTTTACTGTCTTCATACAAATAGTAGGTGGCATTATTGGAGATTGTGTATGGGTCAAAAGCGTCATAGTCATAAACTTTAAAAGAGTAACCATCGTATCGATTGAGTCCAGCTTTTGTCGTCATCCACAGGAAACCATCTTTACATTGTAAAATTTGCCAAATATATCCTTGCGAAAGACCTTGTGCAGTGGAAAGTGTTTCGTATTTGAATTGACCAAAAGCAGAGTGGCTCAAAATGAGACACAACAATGCCAAATAAAAAGCATAAAACTTAACCTTTTTAGGCTGCAAATTCATAAGGGAAAGATAGGTCAAGTTTCACTTTATTTTTGATCTAAAAGCCATCAAAAAATCCTACTGATTTGAAAATGCTCAAATAATCGGGTAGATGCTTAAATTTTACGGTTATTATAATACTTGTGACTCAAATTTTTAATAAAATTAGCTTTCAAAATTAACTTTGACTATTATGGCCTTCTACCACTTATAGACGGCCTTTTGACGTACTAAAAGCTTGGTTTGTTTTAACTTATTAAAAAATGACACTTGACCAATTTAAGTTGACGATTCATATGGTTTCAAGCCTTGATGGATTTATTGCCAAAAAAGATAATAGTATTTCATGGTTCGAAACTTCTCACAGTTACGATAACGGTGTAGATGGAGAAGACCCGGTAGAGTTTTTGAAAACAATTGATTGTTATGTAATGGGTTATCACACCTATGAACTCGCTTTATTGCTCTCTAAGGATTATGGCTGGGCTTATGGAGATAAACCAACCGTTGTATTAACTACGCGCCCATTACAATCCGATAGAAAAAATTTGACTTTTTATTCTGGCAATTTAAATACTTTGATCATTGACCGACTAAAACCAAATTTTAATAATGTATGGGTTGTTGGCGGATCAAAATTGACTAAAGAATTTCTCACACAAAAATTAGTCGACGAAATACGAGTAAGCATATTGCCAATTATTTTAGGTGAGGGATTAGCGTTCTTTGACCAAATAGGCCAAGAACATCTTTTGATTTTAAAGGATGCCAAAGCCTACAAAAATGGGATGGTAGAATTGTGCTATGACGTAAAAAAGTAAAACTTTTAATTCAGGTTTGAGTCAATTCCTTGCTGTAAGAAGGAACAGGTGGACAACTGGTTGTGCCAGCAAAGTATCGCCTTTAGCCTACCGCATAGCGTGGTCGTAGGCAGAAAATGAAGTATCGCCACCATATAATGCGGCAACGGTCAACAGGTGAATTAAAATAGAGATTTTGAAGACTACGTTGAGATATAATAAAGTGTAAATTGTACTTTTATATTACGTTATAGAATTCTTTTAAGATATTTAATCCAATGTATTTCAATAATAACAGCGTCCAACAAATCAAAGATGAACTACAATATTGGTGGACTCATCAAGATTTTTCTGATAATTCTATAAAATCCTTGCCAAGTCATCTAGTTGATAATAATATATTGAAAGCGTTAGCGCAAAATACCAACACGGTTGTGCAGATATATGACATGAGTGGTTTTAAATCTATTTATACATCACCCAATTGCAAAGCTATCTGTGGTTTTACTTCTGAGGAGCTAAATAATAAAGGCTTTCTTTACTGGATATCTACAGTGCCTATGAAAGAAATGATGTTCTATATTAAAAGCTCTAAATTTGTAAATGAACAAGCCAAATCCGAAAAAACAGACCAAAAGCACTTTTTAAACCAAGTGGTCAATATGTCCTATAAAAATAAAGCTGGCGAAAAAAGAAAAATGATAACCACCAATATCTGCCTTGAGACCACTCCAGAAGGTAAACAAAGATACCAGCTCATCATGTGGCAAGACATGTCACCGCAGTCAAAATCGGATGATTTCATAGCGCGATACCGCTTTAGTGAAAATGAAATCTACACCTATTTTTCTACCACAGGAAAATTTGAAAATAGAGATATTCTGACAGATAGAGAACATGAAGTGATCAACCTTACTGCACAAGGTCTGACTTCAAAAGATATTGCTAGTCAATTATTTTTAAGTGCTTTTACCATAGATAATCACAAAAAAAATGTGATGCAGAAATTTCAAGTGGGCAATATGATAGATGTTATTTCAATTTGTCGATTTCTTAATGTCTTGTAACGTGTCTCTTATTTTGATTTTCTGATAGAATGACTAAATTAGTCATTGCTCAATAATGACGGTGTCCTTAACATTGCAAAACACTAATTTTTGCAAAATTGAAAAATACACTCATCCAAAAAATTTACCTGCAGGTACTTGATGAAACTAAAAAAAACTATCCTATTGCACAAATTATTGGAATAAAGGTGGCCGTGCTAAACTATTGTAAAATCCCTTTACAAAATCAAAATATTTTTATTCTAATACCTCTTAATCGATTTTCTGAAATTTTAGCTCTCCATCTTATAAGACTTCATAGCAAGTATTTTATCAATGCTCATGCTTTTTAAAAAGGTGGAGAAATGTTGTATTAGAGATTTTGAAAGCACCTGCTGCTATATAAAATCAAAAAAAGTAATTAATCCTAAACTGTATTAATATAAAAGTAATTCATCATGAAGAAAATAATTGTCGTATTTCTAATTTTGATAAAAGGATTTTCTTCTTTTTCTCAAAATGTGGGCATCGGTACAACTACACCTCAGACTAAACTTCAAGTCATTGGAGAAACCACATCAGACAGTATAAAGTTAAATAAATTAATGCGCATAGACAGCCTCGGCAGCTTAGAGTTTGGAGCAAATAAAGCAGGAAAAGAAGAAAATGCCGGGCGAATCGGGTATCAAATTTTTAGTGATGGTTTAGATATTGTTGGTGCTGGAAATTCAGGTTTAGATAGAAAAATTAAATTTTTTAATGAAGGAGGAGCTACATTTTCAGGGATGTTGGGCATAGAAAATATAGCTCCGATTGAATTTGGTGTGGGCTTATTTAAAGATCCAAACTCAGGAAAAATTGGCTATAATTTATTTTCCGACGGGTTGGATATAACCGGTGCAGGATTAAGTAATAATGATCGTCGTATTAAGTTTTGGAATGAAGGAGGAGCATCATTTGTAGGTAAAGTTGGAATAGGCAATTCTAACCCTGAAAGTATGCTTCATGTCAATGGCCACATGAAATCTGATAGTTTCACTACTCAACAAGTGGTAGTAGAAGATATCCTACCCAATCATGATTTAATACGAATAGCGGGATCAACATCAACGCAAGTAGATCAAGAAAATAATGCTGGAAGCTTTTCACAAGCCCCATGGAATAATATATGGCAATCTTTTACAGCAGGACAAACTGGCATCTTAGCAAATATAAGTCTATTGTTTGTATCTGGTGAATCTTTAGTTAGAACATTAAAGATTTATGCCGGAGAAGGAACAAGTGGAGCAGAACTTTTCTCCACAACTTGGATAACACCCCAGATCTCTTCAAGTCAATTTATTACATCTCCTAAAATAAACATCCCTATTGCAGCCGGTCAAAAATATACGATATTTTTAGATGTTGGAGCACGGTGGCGTAGGGGGCTTGATAATTACACTGGTGGTATGTCTTCTTTAAATCCACCTTATGACTTTAATTTTAGGACGAATATGATGGGTAATTATGATGAATATTTTAAAGTTAACAGCGAAGGGAAAGTAATCATATCTGGCTCGATAATGTTACCTACAGACGCATCTGCAGGTCGTGTACTCACATCAGATGCTACAGGCAACGCTACTTGGCAAATACCTAGCAATTCTCAATTTGATTCAATAGTTATCAATGGAAATAATGGAGCTATTCGTTATAATAATAAGCAGAATAATCTAGATTGGCGTTTAATCTATAATGATAATTTTAATGATAATACAAGCCAAGGCTGGAACGCATATTCAAATTATAATAACTCTTCACCTTTACCTGCAACTGTTATAAATAACCCTACTTTAGAACAGGTATTAACAAATTATAATGTTTTAGACAACTCGCACGTATTTAAAAAACTATATGATATGAGCGGCATTTCTTTTACACAGGTAAAGGTAAAATTTACATATATAGCAATAGATTCTTGGGATGCTGGTGAAATAGGATGGCTTGGAAAAGCAAACCAGCTGAATCAAGATCCAAACTTGATTTGGCACAGCCAATTTAATACACAGCTATTAAAATATAACGCTTCAATTAATTCAGTGAGCTTTATTGGTGGTACTTCAAGAGATGTTAGTTACACAGGAGAAGCTACCTTCCCTGATAATAACAATTTTACCTTAACTTTTGGAAACAGCTTAAACAAGACCACGACAAATGGATCATTCGCTATTGATAATATCGAAATATGGGTTAAATAATACAATGAAAAAGAAATCAATTCAAATTAAAACAAGTGAGTATCTATTAGTAATTACTTTATTATTTACTTTAACAGATATTGGCTATAGTCAAAATGTCGGTATCGGCACCACTAATCCACAAAGTAAGTTACATGTAGTAGGAAACACGAAAATTGATGGTAAAATACTTGCGACTGATTCTGTTTTTGCCAATCAAAGTATAGCAGTAGGAGGAGAAATAAGTGGCGACAGTATGGAATTACATGGTATAAACTACAATTACAAGGCCCTCAAAATCGGAAAAACGATAGTGGGTGGTCTTGATCAAACATTTCAACCAAGTAGTTCTTCAGCTGGCATTGGAGATAATAGTTCAGCATGGCAATCGTTTACTGCAGGGTACACGGGAGTTCTTACAAACGTTGAATTACGTTTTGGATTTGTGCCGGACCCATTAATATTAAGGTTATACAATGGTCAAGGCAATTCTGGACCTATTTTATTTGAAACCATGTGGACACCAGGGATTGCCGGTTATGCATTATCACCTACCATTAACATACCACTTATAGGCAATAATATTTACACAATTGTAATTAGCAACTCTTCTAGTAGATGGTACAAGGCAGTAAATAATCCATATCCTGGAGGTAGGGCAAATAGTGATGCCAATCATGATTTTATCTTCAGGACATATATGGCTGCAGGAAATTATCAAGAAACTGCTAATATAACCATAGATGGTGACATAAGTACTGTTGGCAATGTTTCTGCTGCTTCACTCCAACTTACAGAAGGAGCAAGTATCAATAAAGTATTGCTATCAGATACCCAGGGAAATGCTCATTGGGGCAATCTTGTTAATCAAAATATTGCCTATTGGTTATTAAACTCAAATAATGATATTTACAATGTTAATACAGGTAATGTAGGAATAGGGACCAACACTCCAAATGCTAAGCTACACGTCAACACTAATGATAATGCTCCATTTGCAGTAAGTGGTACTAATAGCCAAGTAAGAATTGTAGAGTCAGACAATAGTAACAAACAGTGGAAAGTTGAAGTTCAGGCAGGTAATTTTTCTGTTACAGAAAATGGGGTAAGCGTGCCACTGACCATCGAAGCAGGTGCTGGTGATAATGCATTGCGCATCACCAATAACGGAATTACCCAGGTTCAAAAGATCAAAGTGGGAAATAATGGTTCAGTATTCAATAATATACAAAGAGGGACTTTTTTAATCGGGCCACAAACACTTTCTCAACCCACTTTAGAGGTGACCAGGGCCTTTCCGACGGCATTTGCAACCATACCAAGACTAAATGCTATATGCCGTAACGAAGCACCATTTTCCAATCAATTTTCTGTCACAATAAAGGCAATTACTACAACAGATGTAACATTCATCATTCGTAGGTTGGATAATGCAGGGGGTTGGGGACAACAACTTTTGCTGGACTGGTGGGCATTTCAATAAAATTTCCTTAATAATTTGAGTCATTCCGTTTAAAAAACTGTCCGTGAAAAAACTTTTATATTCAATATTGATAATAGGATCTAGCATTAGTTTATCTGGCCAGAAAGTAGGTATTGGTATTCAGAATCCAGATAGTACGTTTCATGTTTTGGGAAATACTTTACACAATGGAAAAGTAAACATTCAAAACAATTCTGAACTGAATAAAGGGTTGACCATAAAAAAAGGTGGAAAGGCAAATAGTATGCTGCTATATAATGAAAACACAAATTATGAGGCACTTAAGATCGGAAAAAATATTGTCGGAAGTATAGAATTAAGCAATCAACCAAGCATTTCAGTGACTTCTTCAAGTTTAAGTTCGGGCTCTGCTTGGCAAGAATTCAGACCACTCACTACAAAAATATTAACAAATATTGCTTTTGATTTTGGAGGAATATCAAATACCAGCAGAACGATTAGGATTTATGCTGGTAGCGGAATAAATGGAGCTATACTTTATGAAAACAACAATTATAAACCACTTGCAGGATGGTCGATTTCACCACCCATCAATCTACCAATTGTTGCTAATCAAGCTTATACCATTTGGCTTAGTGCTGATAACTGGCTAAAAAAACCACTAAACGCGAATGAAGGAAACACATATCTTCCTGGGAAGTCTTCAATGGGCGATCATGATTTTAGGTTTCGTACTTTTATGATCAACGCTGATGAAAATTACAGACAGGTTACTTCAATTAATATTAATGGTGATATAAAGACGGTAGGCAAAGTAAAGGCAGCATCTCTAAAAATCAACGAGAATCCTGGCCTGAATAAGGTTCTAATTTCTGACGCAAACGGCAATTTAACTTGGCAAACCAATGCACCTACTGTGCCAGCACTTTGGCTACCATTGCAAACCAATAATATTATTGCCCTAGAAAATATTAAAATTAATAACCCACCCACGAATGCACGCTTAAGCATTGCTGCTGATGCAAATGTTTTTCAAGTGAGTGGGCCCAATTCGCAATTAAGGATAAGAGAGTCAGACAACTCAAATAAAGAATGGGGGGTATCTGTTAACGGTGGGCAATTGAGAATATCAGAAACATCAAATGCAACTATACCTGTCATAATTGAGCAAAACAATCAAAATAATGCGCTGGTTTTGAAAAATGATAATATTGTGGCTACTCAAAACTTACAAGTCAGCGAACTAGGCACACCCATACAAAACATCGTAATGAGTGAGTTTACAGTGGGTCCTTCAGCAACAGCAGTAAAAGAAGTTACCCTAAATTTTGGAGCGGGTACTTTTTCGAGCCCCCCTTTGTTTTTCCCTCAATGCAGAAACGAAACTTCAGCAATTAGTGACCAATTCGCTGTGACTATTAAATCCATAACTAGCACTTCAACTGTGATAATAATAACTCGTTTAGATGCACCAACGGGCTGGGGACAACAATTAAAACTAGATTGGTGGGCTTTGCAATGATTTTTACATTGAAGTGTTGCGTTTATCAATTCCTTGGGAGTAATTCGGCAATTCCTTGCAATAAGCAATGGGCAATTCTCTTCGAGGCAATTTGGCACCGGACAATTCTCTTCGAGGCAATTCGGCAATTGGCAATTCTCTTTGAAGCAATTTGGCAATCCCTTGCAATAAGCAGGAACGGGTGGGCAATTGGCAATTGGCTACTTCTGCAAAGTATTGCCTTTAGTCTATAAAAATTGGAGGGTAGAATTGTGTTATGAAGTAAAATTTTTATTTCCAGTTCTTAAATCTCTATTTCTGTGCTTTTATTTAGTGCCTTAGCATAAATAACCCCGCCAATTAAAATAGATAACAATAAACAAACAATGGCCCAATCTGACATGGTTGGTATTTGTGTCGGACCGCCGATTACCAACGGATATGCCCCATCGGTGGCTTCAATAAATTCTGTTTGTCCTGCTGGTCTGATCAAGAAAGATGGAGCAAGTGATCTTTTTTTACCTTCATTTTCCCTTGCTGCAAGACAAACAGGCGGTATGACATAATCAAAGCGGACATAATAGGTTCCCGGACTTGCATAGGTGTATGTTGCAGGGAAGGGCAACAGGTTTGCAGGATTTTCTGCATAACTGGGTATTATGGATTCTACCAGACAGTTATCATTGTTAAGGAGAGTGAAGGTGACTGCCTGTCCGGCTATAGGATTGGCAGGTGCATACTCCACCTGGTAAGTGGAAATTCCTGCATAGGTTGTATGCATACATGCAACAAATATGGATAGGACAATAATAATTTTTGATTTCATTTTATTTTGATTGTTTCTGATTTATGATTTAAGACTTAATTGGATTTGTTGAAAATGTAGGCTCCTTCCTGGTTGCCTGCAATCAAATGGTCCTTTGACATGGACAATGCATTGAATTTGCCAAAACCAAATGTTTCAAGCAAGGCTTGGACAACCCAAACAGAACCATCAAACTTATACATGACTGTTGGGGTAGACAGTGAACCACCTACTACAATATATTCCCCATAACAGGCCAGATGTGATCCTAAAGCGCTTTGACTCAGATCACTGGGAAACGAAAGTTTTATCTCTGTTGAAGGACCAAAGCCTAATTTTTCATAGACATAAACTGAGCCCTGGTTCGTTGTAGGCCCTCCCAAATCATCACCAACAGCCCCCACAACCAGATATTCAGTAGAGTACGGCGGATAGGCCGAAATGGCAACGTTGTATCCAAACTCATCTCCGGCTGCTCCATCAGAGGCAATAATAGTTTTGGTGTATGCATAACCAGAAGTTAATCCGAGATATATGAATACAGAACCCTGATCTACTTTTCCGTTGATGTCATCGCCAATTGATCCGATTGCCGCGTATCGCTCATGTAAAGCAACTGAATACCCAAAATAGTCATATGCTTGTGGGCTGGAATTGTTTGTAATTTTTTGAAAGACATTCCATGAACCACCAGATTGGACATAAGCATAAACAGAACCCTGATGATTGTTGGAGTTGATATCATCTAGTGGTGCACCAATCAACAAGTCATTCCCATAAATGGCAATTTGCCAGCCAAACCAATCATTGGCCGATCCATCAATTGCAGAAAGTTTATTTTTGAATATCCACTGACTGCCCTCCCGAAAGTAGATATATACAGAGCCTTGATCTACATTGGCCCCAATATCATCGAAAGGAACTCCCACTGCCAGATAATCTCCCCATAGGGCCACCTTGGTGCCAAATCGATCGCTTGTACCACCATCATTTGCTTCCAGCTTTGTTTGAAGAATCCAATCTGATCCGTTTTTGCGAAATATGAAGACAGAGCCCCGGTCGTCATTTAATGTATAATCGTCGCTGGGAGAGCCAACTGCTGCATAATCACCATAAATGGCAACAGAAGCTCCAAACAAATCTCCCGGTGCCCCATTATAATCCGATAGCTTGTAGTTAGGGCTTATTTTTGAGGAAGCGATTGTTCCAAAGGACTCCGCATTTGATTTGGTCAGCGACAGCCATATTGTGCCGTTGTAGCCTTCAAAATCTTTTATAGCGTTATTCCAACGTATCGATCCGGCTGAAGGCTGCTCACTTGTATCGCCCAGTTTTATTCTTCCGCTGACATCCAGAGCAGCTTGTGGTTTACTGGTATTGATTCCCACCTTCGGAGGTGGGGGAGGACAGGTCAGACAGATCACTTTTGTAGTTCTCCATTCAGTATCTTCTCCGCAAGGTGGTAGTGATGTATGAATATGGACCGCTATCACATCCGGATTTGCAACTGATTGATAATCGTACGGTGCGATACCGTGTCCCAGTAATGCGTTGGTATATTTATTTCTGATGGTAAAATAATCGCCGTCGGCGCTTGAAGTAATGCGGTAAACCTGATTGGCTTTTAATTCTTTCAGTATAAAATATGAACCAGGGTAACTTTTATCAGTAATGAGTAAGGTGTCATTGAATGCTGAGACAGAAACCTCATCATAAGGAAACATTTCATCTATTGGACTTATGCATTGTGGAAAAGCATTATTTCCTAATCCGCAGCAAAAAACAAAAATGATCAGTTTTAGTCTTATAATGGACGTTGATCCGTCCAGAGCGGGTATCTCTTTATCAACTGCTCGTTCAAAAATTAGTTTGAGAATATTGTTCATTGATCAATAAAATAAAAGGTAAACCTACATAGCTATTGGAGGTTTTGTTTGCTAATCTAGGGAACGGCGATTTCTAAACAGGGAAAGGAAAGATGCCTTTATGGTTTCGAAAAAGGGCTAAATTTTATTGCTTGATTCACATTCATCTGGCCTTAAAAATCCTCATTTTGCTTACATTTGACTGACAATAAGATATCATGATCAGGGCAATTTCTTGCATCATATTTTTACTGGTAGTAACCTTTGTTAATGGGCAGGTTAATGCAGATTCTTTGCGTTCTAGTATAATGTCTATGCCAGCAACAGTTCACACTATAGAAAAAATGTTTGCTTTGGTATCCCAATACCGTCGAAGTGACTTGAAAGCAAGTCGGTTGATTTATGAAATCGCTGCAGAAAAAAGTTCAAGAATCGGTAATGATACTTTGTTATGCAAAAGTTTTCTCAATTGTGGCGTCTTGTGCAATGAACTTGGAGATTTTAATGCAGCAGGAAATTACCTGCGCAAGGCAGACCAGCTGGCCGAGAAATCTGGTCATCTGGAATTGCAAATCAAGGTGCTGGGCGAAACGGGTAGGATGTATGTGTTTAATGATCAACCAGAAGAAGCTCTCCGGTACTACATTCGTGTGGTGGAAAAATGCAAAGAGCCAAAATTTAATCACATTAAGTCAATTGTTTTGGGTAATATTGGTGGGATCTATTATGAAAAATCTAAAACGGAAAACGATAAGCACCTTTTAATTAATAAAGGTCTTCCTTACACAAAGGAATCCTTTTTCCTTGCTGAAAAACTGAATAATAAACAATTGCTCATCAATCAAGGTAATAATCTGGCATTGATGTACGCAGACTTATCAAGAGCAGACTCCAGTATGTATTACTTGGATATTATAAAGCCACTGATTCAGAAAGATAATCTGAAGTCGTTGAGCACATATTTTTCAAATCTGGGGAAAGTGCAAATTCTACAAGGTAAACCTCAAGAAGCCCTTGTGGCTTACAAACAGTCTCTGTCAATGACTATGCAGACATACGCCGCCTATGATGCTTACAACATTTATAAATCTCTCTCTGTCTTATATGAGGATTTAGGTCAGATCGATCAAGCTTTATTGTACGAAAAAAAAGCCGGCATTCTCCACGATTCATTGGTAAATGCAGAAAACTTTAAAAAGCTGGTAGAATTGCAATCATTGTATGAAAAAGAAAAGAGTGAGGGGCAAATTATGGAATTAAAAGCCAATCAAAGCTTTCAGGAGTTACAGATTTCAAAACAGAAGGCTTTGTCAAAGTACTTAGCTTTTGAAGCAGAATTGCAAAGAAATCAAGCGCAATTGTTTTCACAGAAAAATCAGATGCAGGCATTAGAAATAGGCCGACAATCAGATCGCCTTGAAAAAAATAGACTTCAGTCAAAAGCAGATTCATTAGCCATAAAACTTACACTACAAGACAATACTCTTAAAGCCAATCTTATTAAACGTCAAAGATACATTGGTTTTGGTTTGTTGTTAACTTCTTTGTTTTTGAGTTTGTTTGCAACAGGTTTATATGCTTTAAACCAATCCAGAAAAAAAGCTTATAAGCAATTGGCCGATACCAATGAAGCCATTAAAGTGCAATCGGAAGTCATGCGATTACAGACAAAGACCATTGCAGGCTTTCAAGCGCAGATGAGTCCTCATTTTGTTTTCAACGCTCTGCATAAAGTACAAGGTTCCATCCTTTCTGGTCGATCAAATGAAGCGGCTTTACAGGTTAGAGAAATGGCTGGTCTTATGCGCAGCACTTTTGATAATGCAAATCGAGATGAAATACCGCTTGAAGAAGAGCTTTCTTATCTCCATAATTACTTGGATTTCGAACAAAAATATGGGTCCTCTCCAATTGCCTTTTATACAGAAACTTTTGGCGACATTGATGGTCTATTATTACCTCCAATGATGTTACAACCTCTTATAGAAAATAGTCTCAAACATGGTTTTTCCTTAGAGGTAAAAGATGCATATATAAAACTTATTATTGATGCCAGACAAGGCGAGAAACTATTTGTTTGTATTGAAGACAATGGAAAAGGCATTCTTAAATTACCAGATGCCTACAACGAGGTCCATGCACTTTCTATTTTAAAAAGCAGGGTTGCATTGGCTTTCGGGCATCATCATACCGTTAATGAGGAGGTTTTCAAGGTCGTTAGCCCTATAAAAGATGGTGGTGGCACTAAAATTGAGTTTTATTTACCCCTAAAATATGCCTTTTGAATATGAAAGCTATTATCATAGATGACGATTTCGAAAGCATTAAAACGCTATGCATAATGTTAGAAAAGTTTTGTCCGCATGTTTCCATTATAGCAACTTGCAGCGAAACGGTTTCTGCCGAAACTGTCCTTGCTGAAGTCAAGCCTGATTTAGTTTTTCTTGACATAGAAATGCCTGGCAAAGATGGTATCACTTTTTTGAAAGACCAAAATTCTCCAGAATTTGAAGTCATTTTCGTTACGGGTCATGACGAGTTTTTATTGCAGGCTCTTAGGCTAGCTGCCGTTGACTATTTACTTAAACCTGTTGATCCTTATGAATTAATCTATGCCGTTGAGCAAGCAAAGTCCAGGTTTTCAACTAAAACCATTTCTAAACGGTTAGAAGTTCTTACAGAAAATTTGATAAACAAAGAAAACATAAAGAATGGTAAAATTTGCTTGTCTGATGCTGATGGTTACTACATTGTCCGCTTCAAAGATGTATTATATCTTGAGGCTGACAATACTTATACTTTGTTCTTTCTGATGGATGGCCGCCAGATGCTCATTTCAAAACCTCTGATAGAATATGAAAGATTGCTTCCAGAGGAAGAATTCTTTAGGATACACAAATCATATCTTGTTAATATGTCACATGTTACAGGCTTTAAAAAAACAGAAGGAGGATGTGTTGTCTTGAGTAGTGGTCGGGAGCTTGAGGTGAGTAGACGGAAAAAAGACGAACTATTAGAAAGGATAAAAAATCTCTTTTTATTTTAAATTGTTTTGGTCTCCGAAACCGATTGAGCATTTAAAACACTTTCTTTGATCCTTTTCTTCTGAGCTATTGAATTTAGCAGAATACATTATTTATATTGATTTTTTTAAACTCGGAACGAGTTCGGTGAATATCAAAAAATATACGTCCTCGTAACTATATTTGATGCTAAATAGCCTGCTTACGCGTGCAAATTGTTTGCTAATGAGTGCCATAATTAAAGGATTGCTTCCAACCTAAATAACCTTCACCATGCAAAAACACATTTATCTTGTTTTCATACTTTTCATGTCCTTCCTTTCATATGGCCAGGAAATGGAAACGGTTTATTTAAATGCACAAGACAGTACCACAAACATGTTTGTAGCTGTATTTCCTGAAAGTGGACAGATTAAATCAATACTGATTTTATTAGACGGTTTTGGAAATTCACCAAAAGACGTTTTATTTCAAACAGATATTCCTAAATATGCCTCACAACAAGGTATGCTCACCATCATTCCTCTTTTAAAGACTGGCCCTTCTTATTTTGGAAGTGATGCAGATTCTCAACAATCGTTGAAGGAAATTATTGACATCGTTGTTACAAAATATCAATTAAATGGCAAGGACTTATACATTGGTGGCTTTTCAATTGGTGGAACATGTGCAATAAAATATGCTGAGTTGTCTATTCGAGAAAATTATTCAATAAAACCCAAAGCCGTTTTTGCCATTGATCCTCCACTTGATTGGGAGCGTTATTATAAAGGTGCCAAAAGAGTTGCGAGACTTTCAAATCCAGAACAAGTAAATGCAGAGGTATTTTATATGATAGAAAGGATAGAAAAAGAAATGTCGGGAACGCCGGAATCTTCATTAGAAAATTATTATGCCAATTCGCCTTATTCCTTTTCTGATACAAGCCAGAAAGCTGTTAAAAATTTAATTAATACACCAATTATGATCATCTCAGAGCCCGACATTCAATGGTGGTTGAAAGAAAGAAATTATGACTATTCTTACAACAATATTATGGACCATGCAGCTATGATTAATGAACTCCAAAGATTAGGCAACAAAAATGCTGTTTTAGTAACGACAATAGACAAAGGATACAGAAAACCAAATAATATGAGACATCCTCATTCCTGGAGTATTGCAGACCCTGAACAATTAGTAACGTGGCTGCAATCTCAATAATGATAAAGGCTGAATATACTCGGCCTTCAAAACCTCTTCCATCAAATGGGCAACTAAAAAATAATTAAACCTCAAATAACTATCATGAAAATTTTCTTTTTTCTATTGTTTGTTTTAAGTATTCAACCTAAGTTTCTTTTTGCTCAGAATAGCCCGGTTGAAAAAAGTACAAATACATTTCCAGATTACTCCAGTGTATTAATCTTGGAAGAGCACCCTGATACAACTGCCAATATGAGTTTTGGTGATTTTGATGGTGATGGTCATCTAGATATTTTGTTGGTCAAAGGAAGACATTGGCCTATCGTTGACCGCGTTTTTCTTGGTGATGGAATAGGTGGTGTGCGAAAGTCATATAATTTGGGCGAGATTTCAGATCGTTCATACACTGGTGCTTTGGCTGATTTTAATGGAGATGGATCTCTTGATATTGCAATAAGTAATGATTCCCCGGATAAGAAACTGATTTATAATAATGACGGTAAAGGAAATTTTACTGTTGGTTCTGAGTTTGGAATTCCGAAATGGCCAACTCGTAATTTATCAGTTGCTGACATAAACGGTGATAAATTGCCCGATCTCATTTTAGCGAACAGGGGTAGAAACCCCACTTCCAATTACTTTTGTTTGAATCTGGGTCAAGGGAAATTTAACGCTGATTGTATTCCTTTTGCTCATTACCCTTCTTCTACCATTACGACGGTGGACATTAATAAAGATGGATTTATTGACCTGGTTGTGCCTCATCGTGACGGAGGTCAGAGTTATGTTTACATAGGTAGTGCTGATAGTAATTATCCAGACAATCATCGCATACCATTTGGACCATCTGACGCATCCATTCGCACCGCATATGTAGCAGATTTTAATGGCGATCAAATACCAGACATTGTTGGTATTGATGAAAACAAAGGAATTTTGCTTTTTTATGGCCAAAAAGATCAAATTTTTTCTGCAGGGATTTATCTATTTGAATCATTGATTGTGCCCTACGCTTTGAACATTGCTGATCTGAATAATGATGGCAGAATGGATATCATCGTTGGTTACGTCTTTGCTCCGTCAAAAATATTTTATAGTGAAGGAACAGATTCCAATTTTAAATCAATTTCATTTGGTGATTCCAATGGTACCGTCTATGGCTTTGATGTAGGTGATTTCAACGAAGATGGTATTCAGGACATCGCTACCGCACGTTCAGATGCTACCAATATGTTGCATTTTGGTAAAATCAAGTGAAAATTTGATCCTTCAATTTGTCTAATAGAATACCCTAATTTTCTTGTCTGCGAATACTATTATTGACCTAGCCAGAAAATCATATTTTAACAAACATAACAATTGATTTGAAGGCACAGATCTTCAATAAGATATCTGTCTAATCCCTGAATTATTTGATACCTCTGAATTGATCTTATGGAGCCCTAAAATTCCACTTACCGTTGTCGTTTTTCATATCAAATTTACCCAAAGTTGGCCTGGTATCTCCAAAAGATATAAGCACCAGCTCCTCTTTGGAGTTTGGTATTTCTTTGGGCATGATGCGGTATGAACCATCTGTAAGTTGATCGATCCTCCAAAGTTGTTCTGATGTGCCACTAAATGTTGGTACGGTGATAACCTCTCCATCTGCTGTTGCTGCCAACGCTCTTTCTGTTCCTGCAATTACGATTTTATAATAAGCTCCCCCAAAATAACCTCCTGCCTCAGGCACGGGAACAACAGTCCATTTTTGATGAGGTCGAAACATGTAATCTCCTACCCTTGCATTGATGTTACCTGTTGGCCACGTTTGGATGACATCTGCAAGTTCTTGTGATGCTACCGGTTTTATTGGCTCGTCATTATTTCGACCAAATCCTCCACCTGCTCGGGCCATTCTAGCAAAATCGATGTCCAATTCAAGGCCATAACCTCTCCTCACTGATTCGATTTCATAAGTTCCCTCTTTTATATTTTCGCCTGCAATCGGCCAGCCATCTTTCCAGACTATAGGTAAAATAGCAAGCACACTCCTGCCACTTTGGTCTAAATCTGCTTCATAATGAAGTGACATTTTTTCAACACCATCAGAAAGAATATTACGTCCAAAGTGTCCTGGACCAATCAACCTTCCTCTGGTTGCGGCAACCATTTTACCACCACCTTCCAACATACTTCTTCCTACATTATCGATAAAGGGACCAGTTACTTTTTTAGAACGACCTACGACAATGTTGTAGGTAGAATTGGCTCCATCACAACAGGTGCCGTGATTTGCAAGCAAATAATACCAACCATCATGATAGGTAAGGATAGAAGCTTCACAGACGATGGCTATATCTACGGACTTATTTCCTACAACGCGTTTGCCAGTTTTTGGGTCCAACTCTACGACGCGTGTAAAACCATAATACGTTCCATAAGTGAGCCAAAGACGACCTGTAATTGGATCCAACATCATACCTGGGTCGATGGCATCGCAATCTTCATACCCGTCTGAATAAGCCACTGCTACGGTATCGGTATACTTAAAATCAGGAGAATTTGGGTCCAGCGTTTTGTTCCACATAGTGTAAATTTTTCCTCGGTGTCCTACAGCAGCTCCTCCACCTGTTGCTCCGTATGCTATCAGGTATCGATTGCCGATTTTGATGGCATCTGGTGCTGCTCCACCTCCCGGACGCACTGCGCCACCATTCCAATTCCATCCATCTTCAGATATCAGGCCACCTCCTCCTGTGCCAAAGGTGTAATATTTTCCCTCACATTCTACAATGGTTGACGGATCGTGTATAAAAGGTTTGCCGACCTGCCCTGACAATGAACTTGATAAAATCATTGATAATAAAGTGCAAAGGCTCAATATGTTGATTCGCTTCATTTTATTTCTAATTTTTGTGGTCCATTTAAACGTTTTATGTTTCTCTTAATAGACCAGTTTTCTTGTTTATAGATTTGAATGCTTTGTATAAAATGGATTTTTGGACTATTGATAGCTAATGGTGTAACCCTTCACTGGTTGCATTTTGCTGTCAAGAAATCGCACACAAAAATCAATCATTCCCGGGCCATTGATAATAGCTCCACGAATGACATTCCTTCCTTTTTTCAATGTCAGCTTTTCAGACGAAAAATTGTCGACAACCATATCTCGGTCACCAGAAACCATAACCGCTTCTTCTCCGTTGAGCCAAAACATTCCTCCAGAATTACATCCTGCAGTCATCCTCACATCTTTGATTTCTTGTGGACAATCAATGACTGTCACTACCCAATACAATATGCCGTTTTGTGGCTTATTCATGGCGTAAGAAAAACGATGCAACTTAAAATTAAAGAGTTTGCTATCTAGGGCATGCCACTTCAATTCTTGCTCGCCCACTTTGACCATTTCTCCTTTTTTGGGCACAATAGTAAAATCATCAGAAAAATTATCTGCTGCAAAAGTGGTCCTGAGATATTTGTCTGTAAATATGCTATTTCTGGTTATGTCTTTTTTGATAGGCTCAAGAACCAACCATCGTTGAATGAATCCTTTGGGATCGGGTGTTTTTTTTGCTGTCGTCGCCAGTGAAAAGTACGTTCCTAGCGTTCGTGAAGTATCACTTTGGATCGGTACAGAAATATTAGGAGGTCTGAAGCCCCCTGGGCCCGGACCAGGAGGTGTTCCTGCAGGAGGTCCTTGTTGAGCAAATGAAACCATTTGTGTCCCAATAATAAGGATCAAAGGCATGGTCCACCTTAACGATTTGAATTTTCTGATCATCAGATTGTTTTTGTAAAAATTATTAATTGTGTTATACACACTTAATATGGCTTGGACAAAGATATAAAAGAATGGATATGTTGGATGGCGAGGCAGATTCTTTAAGAAAATATTTTGGAGAAGTAGGAGAACAGAAGTGTTAATGCCTGGGATATTGCTATTTAAGGATGAATTGATATCTTTACTAACATGTTGGCTAATGGACCATTAAAGGCAATATTGTTAATGCTACCTACGATAGGAATTCTAATTTTCATTGGGCTTTATGTCTATGCCGCAAATCAATACCCTGGAGGTTCCCAGGCAAATATAAACTCCCTGGAATTTGACTGGATCAATAATTATTGGTGCAATTTATTGAATGAGGAATCCATAAATGGCAAACAAAATCCAGCAAGGCCTATTGCAATTTTAGCAATGTTGATTTTAAGTGGCAGCCTATTGATGTTTTTCTTTCAATTTTCTAAACACTTTGAAGAAAATAAAATATGGAAATTGATCATACAGGTTTGTGGTACAATTTCAATGGTTACTGCAATTTTTATATTTACAGAGTACCATGACCAAGTGACAATTCTAGCAAGTGTATTTGGCTTTTTTGTGATGATCGGTATAATCAAAGGAATTTATCAAAGTGATATGCAATTATTTAAAATAAGCGGAATACTTTGTCTATTTATGTTAGGAATTAATAATTACATTTATTATTCTGGAAGTTTTATTAAATATCTGCCCTTGATACAAAAAATAACATTTGTTTTGGTTCTTGCTTGGGTAATGGGGTTGAATTTAAAAATGATAAAAGGATATAAATCCTAACACAAGAATCATGAATATAAATGAGCAAATCAACAACTATTTAACATCTTTATCTGAATCAAAAAGTACAGAAATGAATGCATTGCATCAGCGCATCCTTTTTTTGTTACCTGATTGCAAATTATGGTTCTTAGATGGCAAAGATGAAAATGGAAAAATTGTTTCCAATCCTAACATTGGTTATGGAAAGCAGACAATGCATTACGCCGATGGAAAAACGAAAGAGTTTTATCAAGTTGGAATTAGCGCTAATTCGACTGGAATTTCTGTGTACATTATGGGGCTCGAAGACAAAAAATACTTGCCAGAAACTTATGGAAAAACTATTGGCAAGGCTAGCGTAACTGGTTATTGCATCAAATTCAAATCTACTAAAGATATAAATCTGGAGGTACTCGATGTTGCCATACAAGACGGAGTTGGGCAAACAGCTTAGTTGATGGTTTTTGCAGCCAATCAGCCCTTTTGGTCTCCTTTTATAAAGCTCCCGCCATACATCTGAAATAAATAACTGTAGCTTTTCGACAAAATATTTTGTAAAACAAACTATTCTCATTTACTTTGTGTTTCAAAGTACTTTGTTTCTGCGGCTCGGATTTACTGTGGATAGCTCTTTAACTGTTTAATTTGATTAAATAAAAAAACAATGACAAACAAAAGATTAATGATTATTTTGGCCATAGTAGTAACACTTTTGTCCATTCCTTTGATTGCCATGCAGTTCTCAGAGGAAGTTGATTGGGACATTTTTGATTTCACCTTCATGGGGGCCCTACTACTAGGAACAGGCTTATTGTGTGAATTTGTATTGAGAAAAGTAAAAACGATGCAAAACAGAATTTTGCTCTGTGGTGCAATTTTGTTGGGGTTCTTCCTAATTTGGGCAGAATTGGCTGTAGGAATATTTGGAACACCTTTTGCAGGATCATAAACTCATCAAAATGATTAGAAGATGAAGTTTAAAAAACAAGCTTATCATGATTGAATATCGCGATAAGGCAAATAAGGTAACTGTCACCTTATTTGCTATGTACTTCATTATTTTGTTTTGGATTTTGCTTTTAAAGTTGGGTGTGCGCTTTACTTACATGGAAAGTAGGAGTATAAATTTAATACCTTTTGAAGATGCTTTTCTACCCGATGTTAAACTGGATCTTGGCGAAATCATTTTGAACGTTTTGGTTTTTATACCTCTGGGTATTTATGTTGCCATTTTATTTAAGCTGTGGACTTTATCTAAAAAGCTTTTAGTCTTGTTCATGATCAGTTTAATGTTTGAAACCCTGCAGTTTATTTTAAAAATCGGGGCTTTCGATATTACAGATTTAATTACAAATACATTAGGAGGAGTCATTGGGTTGGTGGTTTTTAAAATCATTGAAAAAGCATTCAACAATAGAGTCAAGGCGCAACGGTTCATCAATGTATTTGCAGCACTTGGGAGCGTTTTGTTAATCTTGTTGTTGTTATTATTAAAAATGAATCTGTTGCCTGTGAAGTATCAGTAGTTTTTTTTGAATCCATTAAGATTTCAAAAGATTGTCATTTCAACATATCCATGTAGAAACCACTTAATGGTAGAGGTTCCCCGCACACTCTAAATCCTTGAACATTTAATAACAAATCTTTTTACGAAGACAAAATTCTTTCAACTCGCTATAAAACTTTAGTTATACTTATTTCGTTTGTATATTTGAATAAAGTATTTATTAAAATGGAGGCAATAACCATAAAAACGACCAAACAAGACCAGATTGAGGCTAATAAATCGATAGATTCGTTGCAAAAAATTAAGAAAAATAAATTATTGAAAAGCATTGTCAAAATCCAGGTAGAGGGTATAGAGGAAGTTGTAGAAATTCCTCAGAAAGCTTTTTCATTATTCAAAGGTATTTTAGAGCATATGAGTGAAGGCAAAAATGTTTCCCTCATCGCAAATGATTCTGAATTAACTACTCAAGAAGCCGCAGATATTTTGAGCGTATCCAGACCTTATTTAGTTCGCCTTTTAAAGCAGAACAAACTGCCTCATATCAAAGTTGGCACTCATCGAAGATTACTATTGAAAGATGTTTTAAAGCATGATAAAGAAACCAAGAAGAAAAGAAGAAGTGCATTAAATGAACTTTCTCAACAAGCTCAAGAATTGAATTTAGGCTACTAACTTTATCATGAATGTAACTCTAGATGCTTGTGTATTATATCCTGCACCTATAAGAGATTTACTTCTAAACCTAGCAGATTTAAATTTATTTCGTCCAAAATGGTCAGAGAAAATTCATGAGGAATGGATAAGTAATTTGTTGAGAAATAGAACAGATTTACATCGATCTCAGCTTGAAAGAACTATGAAACTAATGGAGGAGGCCTTTCCAGATGCTAATGTAAAGAGGTTTGAAAAAATTATTCAACCTCTATCATTACCTGACGAAAAGGATCGCCATATTTTGGCCGTTGCTATTAAATCAAAATCTGAATTTATTGTCACTTTCAATCTCAAAGATTTCCCAAATGAACTTTTGCTACCTTTTAATGTAGAAGCAATACATCCTGATGAGTTTGTATGTAATTTATTGGATTTAAAAGAAATGATGGTTAATTTAGCCTTTAATAATCACTTGAATTCTCTAAGGAATCCTCCTACATCCAAAAAAGAATTACTAGCTACTTTAAAGATGTTAGGAATGATAAAATCGACGCAAAGAATAAATTCTAGCAACTAAACGCTGAAAATCGAACTTTGTTTCTTCTGCTCAAAAGTTGTCTGAAATTCTAAAATTAACACTTAAAATCACAAACATATGAGCAACAAACTGACACATTTTGCAATCCATATTGACGACATAGATCGCGCAAAACGTTTTTACGACGGGGTTTTTGATTGGGGTTTTAACTCTTATGGGCAAGCAGACTTTCTGCAGATCAAAGCTGATAAATCAGAGACGGGAGAGCTCATTGGTGCATTGCAGTCAAGAAAATTTTCGCCTGTACCCGAAAAGCTTATTGGTTTAGAATGCACCATTGGAGTTGAAAACCTTGACGAAATCGTCGAACGTGTAAAGGACAATGGCGGACAAATCCTTTTGCAAAGGACATCCATTCCTTATGTGGGCTGGATCGCGAAATTTTTGGATACAGAAGGAAACTTGATTTGTGCAATGCAATACGACAATGGCGCAAGGTGACAAAATCTTGACCTAAACACCCAGACTTCCAATTTTTATTGGATTTAATAAGTAAAGAAATCGTTGAATAAATATCATCTACAAATTCATGCTTTTTATCATCATATTTTTGCCCGCAGTCGATAAAGTGTAAAAAACACACTAATCGTTGACTTTTTATAAAACCCTTAACATATCGGGATAATCCTTTTCGTACTTTTACACTCAATAGTTCATCTATTTTCAAAAATCATTAAAGCAAAAATTAAAAAGCACTTATGAACATCAGACACAAAACATTGTCACAAGCGATGGGATTTGTATTTTTTGTGGGATTGGTATTATCTGGAAATTCTGCTCAAGCGCAGACAGTCGGAGAGCGTGCCCCCATAGTAGATACTTCTAAAACCCCGCGCACTATCGCCCCTTATTTCACACAAGCAACAAAGCTTAAAATGACACCTGATGCTGATGGTTTCATCAAACGTTGGTTGCTTTTGGAACCCATCATCAAGCCAAATCGTAGTAATACAGTATTTACCGATAGTTACCTCAGAAAGGCTTTCGACACTTTGTACTTTGATAATCAATTCACCATTATGCCTAAGCATGGCGATATGGTCAAAGTGGGAGATCAAAATCTAAAATGGCATGCATTGGAAAGTACCAAATTCAATGTGAAACTATTCCGTTTTGCTTATGGTTTGGAGAAACCCATTTATGGTGTGTTGTTTTGGGCATTTACCATCGTTGACAGTCCGGTAGAAATGAAAAATGTAAGACTGGCCGTAGGATCCAATTCTGCGTCCATGTGGTGGCTAAATGGCAAAGAAGCAGCATTACTTTCTGGAGACAGACGTATGGTGATGGATGATGTCATGTCTTCCCGTTTGACACTCAACAAAGGTAAAAACATCATTCGCGGAGCAGTCATCAACGGTCCAGGTATGAGTGATTTCTGTGTGCGGTTTCTGGATGAAAAAGGTAAGCCGATAAAAGGTCTCACGATTAGTTATCAATAATATTAATTAATCTCCTATTTAAATTCTCAATTGTATTTAATATGAAATCAAATATAAAAATATTGGGCTTTGCCCTTTTAACTTTTGTCTTAGCTGGAAATGCTTTGGCACAAATCGGAAAACCATTTATTCACGATCCATCTACGATAATGGAGTGTGAAGGAAAATATTATACGTTTGGTACGCGTGGTGGCGGATTAATTTCTGAAGACGGGTGGACTTGGAACAGTGGTGCTGAGAGACCTGGTGGTGGTGCAGCTCCTGATGCTATAAAAATAGGTAATCGTTACCTGATCACCTATGGTTCTACAGGTGGTGGTTTGGGCGGTGGCCATGATGGAAAGATCAATACCATGTGGAATAAAACGCTAGATCCTAAATCTCCTGATTTTAAATTTTCAGACCCTATCGTAGTGGCTGAATCCAAAAATATGGAAGATAATGACGCCATAGATCCAGGTCTTTTACTAGACCCAATCACTGGCAGACTATGGTTATCGTATGGTACTTATTTTGGCAATATCCGTTTGATAGAACTTGATCCCAAAACTGGAGACCGGGTAAAAGGAAACAAAGCTTTGGATATCGCCATAGATTGTGAAGCTACCGATTTGGAATATCGTGATGGCTGGTATTATTTGCTTGGTACACACGGAACCTGTTGCGATGGCGCGAATTCAACTTATAACATCGTTGTAGGTCGTTCTAAAAAAGTGACAGGACCTTACCTTGACAATATGGGGAGAGACATGTTGAGAGGTGGTGGTAAAATGGTTGTTTCTTCTGGAGGAGGAAGAACAAACGGTGCCGGGCATTTTGGTCGTACCATCCTTGAAAATGGTGTCGAAAAAGTTTCCTTACATTATGAGGCAGATTTAGATCGTAGCGGTCGCAGTGTTTTGGCAATCAAACCTTTATTGTGGAAAAATGGTTGGCCATACGCAGGAGAGAATCTGAAAGACGGAACCTATCAAATTGAATCTGAAAGAAGAGGATACGCACTTGAGTTGATTGTTGATTTTGTAAGAATGGCCCGTACCGGTGGAGGATTTGGTCCTAATGCCGCAGAACAGCCAATAGTTCCTGTACCTTCTCAACAATTATCAGACGTAATCAATACCTGGCCAGCTGGTAATATTGATGTAAGAATCGGTGATTATGTTGGTCGCCCACACCAAAAATGGAACATCTCAGCTGTTGCAGATGCCCCTGGTTTTTTTGGAACTCCATCATATAAGATATTAATTGAAGGTACAGAAAGAGCCTTGGCAGCAACTGCAGACGCTGAATTGGTTACTGTTCCTGCATTTACAGGCGCACCAGAACAATTGTGGAGAATCGATCAATTGACAGATGGTACTTTCAGGATCATGCCAAAAGTTGTTCCAAATTCAGATAAAAAATTAGCCTTGATATCCGCTGGAGATAGTACACCAACACTTGGCGAGTTTGATATGAACAGTGACAATTCTAAATGGAATTTTAAAGCTCCTTAATTTTCTTTTTAAAAGTCGGCTAAATTAATATTCACTATAAAAAGCCTTGATGTTTAGTAAAACGTCAAGGCTTTTTTAATGCCGAGCTTAGATCATTTTAAATGCTGGAATACCGGAAAATAAATTGATCATACAGAAAGTGTTGCATATGCAGAAGGTAGTTTCTTAATGATGATTTACTGAACCGTTTAATTATAAACCAGAAGTAACGGCGATGATTTTCAGCTAATTTTTAAATTTTTATACTGTAGGTTTTATCATACTTCTTTTTTTTGCCTAACATTGTCTATATGCAATTTATTGAAAAGAATCTATCAAATATTTTGTGTTTTTAAAACTCACAAACAAAGTAGTCACATGAAAAGTAGTCATAAAAAAATACCGTGGTACGTAATTGTTTTTAATGTATGCGTTTTATTATTATTGACTGAAAGTTTAATTTTAGATAAACCCATCGTTTATTCCAAGCTTTGTTTTCCAATTATGATTTTATGTTCATTTTATATTTTGCGAGATAAATGGAATGAGCATGATGATAAATCTATATTGAAAATAAGGCAGCATTAATTTATCATATGTTCTTTATTGCATGCTTCATTTGAAAAGAAGATAACTCCAAACCTTGACTAGGGATAAGAATAGAGAAAATAATCTGCCATGAATTACCTCACCATAGGCCACTGCTGTCACGACAACGTCAATGGACATTATGTTCTAGGGGGTTCAGCGTCGTACTGCTCTTTTTTAGCAAAATCACTCGGCCTTGATACCACAGTGCTGACTTCAGTGGGGCCAGACTTCTTATTTCAAAGTAAGTTTAATGAGGCAAACATAACCTTCATAAATAAACTGGCAACACATACCACCCAATTTGAAAATACGTCTATTGGCAATGAACGCTCTCAAAAACTGTTAGCTAAGGCAGATAATATCACATTAGAAGATAAAAAGTTGCTTGCTGGCAAAGTGCCTGATATTGTCCATCTTGGCCCTATTTGCAATGAGGTTGACATCACTTTTAAGACCATTTATCCAACAGCAATAATTGGAGCAAACATCCAAGGTTGGCTTAGACACACAAAACCAGATCATGAAGTTTATTTAATAGAAATGGACTGGACAACGTTACATGGAATAGATATTGTTTTCTTTAGCGATGAAGATATTAAACTCTTTCCCACTGCACTCGATCAGATAAGACAAAATTGTCCAACAGTAGTTGTAACTCATGGAGACAAAGGAGCTACCGTATACAATCAATTTGGGCAACAAAAATTTAGGTCATATCCTGTACTTGCTTTAGATACCGTTGGTGCGGGTGATGTTTTTTCAACCGCTTTTTTAGTCAATTATGCCCAACAAAAAGATCTGGACCAAGCATGTATTTTTGCAAATTGTGCGGCCTCTTATATTGTAGAAGGATCTGGACTGGATAATTTACCAACTTTGGAAATGATTGAGGCTAGGGTTGGTAAATACTTGCTGTTATGAAATGAAAATCTTAGTCAGAAAAAGTTTAGATAAGCATACACTGGAAATGGCTAAATTCTGGGTTGGTGAGTTGATTTACCGGCATCAAAGATTGTTGCCAAAAAAAGGTGTCAAATTAACCTTTAAGCGCTATATCCTAATTGCTTTCCAAAATGGTTTTATAACTTTTTTGAATTGACAATAATCCAAAAATACATAAAAACAAAAACAGCACGATCAAAGACCACTGACCAAGAGTTGGAATCGGTGCAGGACAAATAATTGCTTCAATTTGGGCCATTTGCTCAGGAGTAATCGTGTTTGAATATTGGACATATGAAACAAAGCCTGAAGCAGAAGGTAAATTATCATCAAAAGGAGCTACAAGTAATAATTGATTGAACACAGCCAATGGTAGTTCTGGAAAAACTGTCATCTCCGTTTCTGAAAAATAGTCAGCAGAATAAATACATTCCTGATCAGGGCAAGCAGTTGAAATTGCTCCAATTACCTGCTCATAGGTTAAAGGATTTGTCACGGTAAAGATTGTGCTGTTCATATCATCCATTGTGCTTACAACAGGATTAACTCCATTTAAATATGCTGTAATTGCCATGATGTTCTGAGCACTCATGATGGGGTTGAGTTCAAGGGACATCGCACCAATAGGATAAGAAGACAAACTTTCAACGCATTGTGTTCTGGCTTGAAAAAAAGTAAAAATTATGATTACTGTTGAGAGGAGTAGTTTTTTGACCATGGTTTTTTGTTTTCCTAATACAATTTATAATTAAAATTACAAAATATACAATTTTAGTAATGGTTTTATTTGAGGTCCTATTTAAATTAACATTCTGAAGCTTTCAATCAGACACAGGAAACATTGCCTTTGCAAAATCAACTTTGGAAATAATTGAGGCTTGGGTTGCAAAGTGCCTAATGTTATATAAATGAACCTCTTGACCATATTTTTAAATTTTTATTCTCTCGCTCTATTTTGTTTTTCATTCAATTATATCGAAACTTCGTATTTAAAAAATTGTTAGTTTTAACTTTACCGAAAGAAGGTCCTTAGAAAAATCGTACATATAAGTCTTTCATCAAAAAGTAATATCAATGGTTTTCCAAAAACTTCTTTATATCATTCCTCTTGTTTTCCTGATTGGTTGTAAAAATCCGGAAATATCTGATGCTGCAACACTCATTATAAAAAATGGAATTATTTATACTGCCGACGATAAACAACCTATCGCAAAAGTTATTGGTGTAAAAGATGGCATTATCGTGTACGTTGGTGAGGATGAATCCAAAATATCAACAGATGCAAATACCAAAATCATTGATTTGAATGGTAAAACACTTACTCCTGGATTTATTGAAGGTCATGGACATATATTGGGCATCGGGTATAATGAGATGAACCTGGATTTGATCAACGTGAAAAATTACGATGAACTTTTGGATCGAGTTAAAGAGGCTGTTGCTGTTGCAGAACCTGGTCAATGGATAGTCGGTCGCGGCTGGCACCAAAGTAAATGGACACCTCAACCAGATGAGCTGGTGAACGGTTTTCAAACACACAATAAACTGAGTGAAATCAGTCCGGACCATCCCGTCTTCCTGAGTCATGCTAGTGGCCATGCCACCTTTGCCAACGCCAAAGCCATGGAAATCGCAGGCATATCATCCTCAACAGTTAAAGAATTATCACAATCCCTAACTGATGGGGAAGGTGGTGAAATTATTGTCGATGACAAAGGAAATCCTACGGGAATTTTTACAGAACGAGCATCCAAATTGATTTCAACATTTATGCCCAAAAATGACCGTGCACAGGATAAAAAAGCACTTTCTTTGGCACAGGACGCTTGTTTGCGATTAGGCATAACTGGTTTTCATGATGCCGGACAAAGTCGTCAGGCCATCGAAATTTTGCAAGAATTAAAAGAAGAAGGTAAATTGCCTGTGAGAATGTACGTGATGCTCACAGGTTTTGATGAAGATTTGCTCAACGAATGGTACGAAAAAGGTCCTATGATAGACAGTGCTTATCATACTCTGGACATCAGAGCCATAAAACTCAATTGTGACGGAGCACTGGGTTCACGAGGCGCTTGGCTTCTGGAACCTTACTCAGACAGGCACGGACACTATGGTCATGAAACTTTACCAATGTCTTTTGTGGAAAGTACTACAAAAAAAGCATTACAAAATGGTTTTCAAGTTTGCTCACATGCTATTGGAGATCGGACAAACAGAGAAATATTGGACCGATACGAAATGGCATTTAATGCGTTTCCTGAAAAGGCAAATGATCACCGGTTCAGAATAGAGCATGCACAACACCTCAATCCAGCAGACATCGGGCGGTTTGCGAAGTTAAAAGTTATCCCAGCTATGCAGGGCATTCATATGGCATCGGACAGGCCATGGGCTATAGACAGATTGGGTGAAAAAAGGATTGTGGAAGGTGCATATGTATGGCAGAAATTATTGCAGATGGGCGTCAAAATTGTAAACGGAACTGATGCGCCAGTAGAGCCTTTAAATCCTTTGCCTAGTTTTTATGCTTCTGTATCCCGAAGAACGCTCGCAGGTAGCCCAGCAGGAGGTTACGAGCCCGATCAAAAAATGACCAGAGATCAAGCATTGAAATCCTACACCATTTATGCAGCTTATGGAGCCTTTATGGAAAATGAAAAAGGAAGCATTGAAGTAGGAAAACTCGCAGATTTTACCATTTTTGATCAGGATATTATGACTATACCAGAGGACGATATTTTGAAAACTAAAGTGAAAATGACCATCATTGGAGGGGAGGTAAAATATGAGTTGTAATCTTGCTGTTGCCTTTACTCACTGATGTTATTTTTACTGAAATAGAAAAAGGTAGTATCTTCGACAAGAATTCATCACCTGCGGCTTATTGTCCACAGTCAAATTAAAACACATGAAAAGAGTATATATCCTCAGCGCTTGCCGCACTCCCATCGGTTCATTTGGTGGGATTTTTGCCGGTTTATCAGCCATTGATCTTGGTATTACCGCGTCTAAAGCTGCTGTGACAAAAGCCGGTATAGAGTCTTCCACAATCAACGAAGTCTTTTATGGGAACGTTTGCTCTGCAAATCTGGGTCAAGCACCTGCCAGACAAATCACCATAGGCAGTGGCTTGGGCAATCACGTTCCGTCAACCACAATCAATAAAGTTTGTTCTTCTGGTTTGAAATCTGTGATGATTGCGGCTCAGTCCATCATGTTGGGTGACAATGAGGTTGTATTAGCTGGCGGAACGGAAAGCATGTCCAATATTCCTCATTACTTACCCAGCATGCGTTGGGGTACTAAATATGGCGCTAGTCAGATTATAGACGGATTACAAAAAGACGGTTTGACGGATGTTTACGACCAAATAGCCATGGGAAATTTTGCCGATGAAACAGCGGTAGAAGAAGGCATTTCAAGAGCAGAACAAGACCGATACGCTATACAATCTTATCATCGTGCACAGGAGGCTACCAATTCTGGACGGTTTCTCAAAGAAATTTGTCCTGTCTCTGTGCCACAAAGGAAAGGTGATGCTTTGATGATTGACAAGGATGAAGAATGTTTCAACGTGATGTTTGATAAAATACCTGGATTGCGACCTGCTTTTTCTAAAGAGGGTACTGTTACTGCGGCCAATGCAAGTACAATTAATGATGGTGCTGCATCAATATTACTCGCTTCGGAAGATTTTGTCAAGGCTCATGGTTTGACTCCTTTGGCAGAAATTGTTGGCTTTAGTGATGCTGCACATGCACCTCAAAGATTTACAACAGCGCCTTTGATTGCTGCACCAAAAGTGCTCGAAAAAGTGGGAATGAATAAAAGTGATATGGACTATTTTGAGGTCAATGAGGCTTTTGCCGTCGTTTCCTTGGCATTCATAAAATCCCTGGGTTTGTCTGAAGAACGCGTAAACGTCAATGGCGGTGCTGTATCGCTGGGGCACCCACTTGGTGCTTCCGGGGCCAGAATTCTCACTACCCTCATCCACACACTCGAAGATAAAAATGCCAATCTAGGTTTGGCAGCTATCTGTAACGGTGGAGGCGGAGCAAGTGCCATGATCATTAAGCGGCTATAGGACTTTTATTCCCCAATATGAAAATAAATACAGTTGCTTTTGCTGGTTTTGTAAGGTCTTTCGGTCTGATCCGTACCCTCAACTTTGTCCGATTTCTTGTAGAAAAGGTATCGAATAGAACTGCTAACAAAGCTTTCAAAAAACATTACCCAAATATTCCTTTGCCTCCTGATTATTTAATGTTTGAATCCTTTGGCTTAGATTATAGTCGTTATTATCTCAATGGAAGAGAAACTTTTAAATGGATCGTGGATGAAGCTCAGCACTTTATAAAATTAGAAAATACCAACTTTCTGGACTGGGCTTGTGGTCCCGGAAGAGTTGTCAGACATATGCCGGATTTTGTACCCAAATCTGTTGCACTATTTGGCACGGATTATAATTTAAAATCAATTCTTTGGTGTAAAGAAAACATAAACGGCGTCACATTTAATCATAATTCTGATCAGGCAACTTTGCCTTATGACGATGATTTTTTTAGTTTGATTTATGGGATTTCCATCATTACACATTTATCTGTCGAAAAACATAATGAATGGATACAGGAAATGTATCGTTTACTTAAACCCGGAGGAATTTTGATGTTGACAAGTCATGGTGATAATTTCAAATCAAAACTCAATCGTGAAGAACTTCTTATTTATAATTCAGGACATTTGGTGATACGGGGGAATACAAAATTGGGGCATCGCACATTTGCAGCCTATCATCCTACGAAAGCCATGCAACAATTATTTACAAAATTCGAAATATTAAAACACGAACAATTTGATCAGGCAGGATTATCATACATTCCACAAGACCTTTGGATTTTGAGAAAGTAATTTTTGAGCTTTAAGTCTCACAAAATATGCCTGATTTCCTTTGAGAACTCCAGCCATTTTAAACCATTTGCCCATCTTTTCCTTTACATTTGTCAAATACATTGATAAAAAGATGAAATTATCTGTTTTTAGAATGGCCCATTTCAATGCTGCACATCGATTGAATAATCCTCAATGGGACGAAGAGACCAATAAATCTGTATTTGGTCCTTGCAACAATGAATATTACCACGGTCACAATTATGAATTGGAAGTACGTGTAACCGGGGAGGTAGATCCAAATACTGGTTATGTTTATGACTTGGGCAAATTGGCTCGTATCATTGATGAGCACATTGAGAAAAAACTAGACCATAAAAACTTAAATCTTCAGGTCGAAGAATTCAAAACATTGATTCCATCTGCAGAACACATTGCATTTGTGATTTACAATATCTTACGCTTACACATTGAGCCCGAATACGAGATCGGAGTGAAGTTGTGGGAAACTCCAAGAAACTATGTACAATATCCTGCCTGATCAAGTAATTTTATATGGCGCAACTCATTCTCATTCCAACACCCATAGCTGAAGATCGGCACCAAAATACAGCGCCTGACGTGATTGCAGCAACATTACCATTGAAACACTTCGTTGTTGAGCGAGTCAAAACTGCACGCCGTTTTTTGAAAGTCATAAACCCACAGGTCGTGATTGATGACTTGTCTTTTTTTGAAATAGATAAGGGTTTTTCTGAAGCTGATTTATATAGCTTTTTAGAGATTATGAAATCTGGTGTTCCCGTAGGTTTGATGTCTGAGGCGGGGTGTCCTGCGGTTGCTGATCCTGGACATTTGGCCGTTGCCTGGTGTCACAAAAATAAAATTGATGTGCGCCCATTAATAGGACCATCATCCATTATGATGGCATTGATGGCGTCTGGTTTCAATGGTCAGCAATTTACTTTCCATGGGTATTTGCCAAATAAAAAACCTGAGTTGATTCCGCGTTTGAAAAACCTGGACAATTTGATTGAAAAACAAGGCGCGACACAAATATTTATTGAAACTCCTTACCGAAATGGGTTTATGATTGAAACTTGTCTGGAAGCACTTCCACCACACAGATTGTTGTGTGTAGCTGCGGCTCTGGATCAGGAAAATGAGTACATCAAAACACAAACCATTGCTGCTTGGAAAAAAGTGGATCTGGCTTTTTTACATAAACAACCTGCTGTATTTTTACTGGGTAAATAGGTTGTTGATGCAAATTAGTTGTTCTTTGCCTCTTATAGAATCTTTTAGGATATTAAAATGATTGCATGAGGTGCTTTAAGATATGTTCTACGAAAAATTTTTTTCGGCAACCTTATAATTCTGAATTTAAAAGGGCATTGAACTATGATTTGGTAAAAGAGTTATACAAAACGTTGAGTGTGAATCTGTGTTTGAGTTCCCGTGATTAATAAAAACCTTCGGTTAATTAAATCACTTTTGAAATCAGACCGAGATCTTTCAACATTGGTAAGTTTAATTGAATGCTAATAATTAAAACAAGATAAATGCCTAGAAACTGGTATGATGCAAAAGTTGTCAACATCATTGACGAAAGCCCAACTGTAAAACGTTTTTTCCTTCATGTAGAATCTGAAGATGTTTTCACTTTTACGCCCGGTCAATTTGTCACTTTTGATCTACCTGTTGGCGATAAACGCTTGGATCGCTGGCGCAGTTACAGCATTGCTTCCACTCCATCTGGAGATAATATGTTTGAGCTTTGCATTGTCCTGTTGGACGATGGCAAAGGTTCTGGATATTTTTTTACAGAAGTTTTTGTTGGTACGATACTAAAATTCAAAGGTCCAGATGGAAGTTTTATACTTCCTGCTGATACGGATCCACTTTATGTATTGGTTTGCACAGGTACAGGAGTAGCACCTTTTCGCTCCATGATCAAACATGCTTACGAACATGGGCTTCCTTATCGTTTTCATTTGATTTTTGGTTGCCGGACAAAAAAGGATATTTTATATTACGAAGAGTTTCATAAAATTTCAGAAGAACAACCTTTGGCACTGCGTTATGATGTAGTGCTGAGCCGCGAAAATGAAGATGACTTTTACCACGGCTATGTGCATCAAGTTTACGAAAAAGCCTATACCGCTCTTGATAGTAATGTTGTTTTCTTATTGTGTGGCTGGTCAAAAATGATCGATGAGGCACGAAGTAAGTTGATAGATGAAATGGGTTTTAGAGAATCTCAAGTTTTATTTGAGCTGTATGGCTAAACCTTTTTGTATTTTTTCTGTCCAATAAACATGGCTTTAAACTATAAGATCAGTCGACATTTTATTGTTGTCTTTATTGCCCTTGGTTCGCTCCTATTGCTTTCCAATCGTGAGGGTCGTGATGTAGGAAATGCCAATGCGCCTGGTGAAACGGGCACCACTTGTCTCAATTGTCATATCCGAGGACCATACACACCTGTTTTCGACCTTTTAATCCGTGATGGCGCGGGAAATAGAGTAAGCTATTACCTTCCCGGCCAGCAATACAGTTTTGAAGTGAGAGTTGCTGATGTCTCTGCAAAAGCCAAAACTTTTGGTTTTCAAGTCGTACCTCTTGACGAGGACGATAATTTTGTTGGAACTTGGTCACAACTGGGTAGTCGAGTACGTAAAATTAAGGACCTTGGACGAGAATACTTGACTCATTCTGCTCCTAGTTCTACCGGTATTTTCAAAGCCGTATGGACTGCTCCCGAAAAGGACCTTGGCAACATTACTTTTTACCTCGCTGGTGTGACCGCCGATGGAGAAGGGGCTTCCATTGGTGACAATTCAGATACCACCAAATTCATCATTCCTTCTTTGACCAGTGATCTTTCCAACATCAAATTCATTCCTCTTGAGGTATTTCCCTCCATCACTTCGGATAGAATAAATGTGCTGTTAGACTCAGATTTGGAATCCTTGCTTGTTTTTGATATTCATGGTAAATTGGTAAAACAATTTCATGACTTACCACTAGGCAATTTTCCTATTGACGTTATTGACTTTGGAGCAGGAAGCTATTTTATTCAAGGCTTTGGTAAAGATGGAATTAAAACGGGGACTGCACGCTTTTTAAAATTTTAGATTATCGTATTCCCTCACTGTCGAATTAGCCCATCGATAATTCACCTAAAAAAAGACCATTTTCATAGATCAATTTTCCGTCAGTAAATATTTTTCCTCCATTCCTCATATTTGCAATCATGTCCCAATGGATCTGTGAATTGTTTTTTCCTCCTGTTTGGATATAGGACTGACCGATGGCCATATGCACACTTCCCCCAATTTTCTCGTCAAAAAGGATGTTTTTTGTTGCTTTTTGAATGTTGTAGTTGGTGCCAATAGCGACTTCTCCAAACATATTAGCTCCCTCTGTTGCGAAAATGTCATCTAAGAATGCCGCGCCAACTTCTGCGTTCCATTTTATAACAACGCCATCTTTTACCTCAAGGGTAATACCCTTGATTTCATGTCCTCTGAAAATAGATGGAAAATCAAAATGTATGGTCCCGTTGACGGTTTCTTCCACTGGCCCTGTAAAGACCTCTCCAGAAGGCATATTGGCTTTGCCGTCACTGTTGATCCAAATTCTGTCTTTGACACTGAATGAAATGTCCGTTTTTTCGTTTACATATCTAACTTCACCTGCTTGATTAAGGTGGTCGACAATTTTTTGTTGGTCACGGCCCAATGCTTTCCATGCTGCAATGGGGTCTGGTTTGTCCAATTTACATGCGGTGTATACAAAATCCTCATATTCTTCCAAGCTCATGCCTGCTTCCTGGGCTGATGCCTGCGTAGGGTATTGACAAAGACATCGCCTCATAGAGCCATCTGCTGTTCTTTTTGAATAAATGTCATTGATGATTCTGCCTGCCTCTCCTTTTGTACGGAGTTTTTCCTTGTCTATGTTTTGATCTTCTCTCAAATTATGCGGAGCTCTGATGTGCAAATACGCATCAAATGTTTCGAAAATCAATTTGGAAATTGGATTGACATAAAGGAGTTGGTCCTCATTGGCGTGATCATAAAAAATCTTACTTGCGCCGGGTAGCGTTAGGTTTATTTCAATATGTGCGCCTCTTTTTGTAGCCTCTCTATAAACCTCCCTCACTAAAGGTTCGGCGAGTGTTGTACTTGCCACATATAATTTTTCCCCGTTTTGAATCGCAAGGCAGTAGTCTAGCAATAGACAGGCATATTGGTTTAATATATTCATGGATAAATTACCAGGTTTTTGTTTTATAAGGATATCTCAATTGATATTGAATGGTGATTAATTCTGCCATTTTATCTTTGAGATAATCTATATTTTCCTTCTGCGTAGCTGAGATAAACACATTGTCGTGTTCGTAGGTGTTTTTCAACTTTTCAGAAAGCTCTTCCATGATCTCCTTTTTGTTTTCTGCATCCAGATAGTCATCAAAATATTTTTCCCGATAAGCATCAATTTTATTGAATACCATAAGTGTTGGTTTCTGATCTACGTTCAATTCCTTCAGTGTTGCATTTACTGTCCGGATCTGGTCTTCATATTGGGGATGCGAAATGTCAACAACATGGACCAGGATATCACTTTCTACTGTTTCATCAAGGGTTGATTTAAAACTCTCTACCAAATGATGTGGCAATTTTCTGATGAATCCTACTGTGTCTGTCAGCAAAAACGGCATGGTACCAAATACCACTTTCCTGATGGTCGTATCCAGCGTTGCAAACAATTTATCTTCAGCAAACACATCTGATTTACTCAATAAGTTCATGACTGTTGATTTACCCACATTGGTATAACCAACAAGTGCAACCCTGATCATTTCTCCCCTTGTTTTCCTTTGGGTTTGCGCCTGAAGGTCTATTTTTTCCAATTTGTCTTTGAGCAAAGAGATTTTATCCCTTACAATCCTCCTATCGGTTTCTATCTCTTGTTCTCCAGGTCCTCTCATACCGATACCCCCTTTCTGTCTTTCCAAGTGAGTCCATAATCCTCTCAACCTTGGCAACAAGTATTGCATTTGTGCCAGTTCTACTTGCGTTTTGGCCTGCGAGGTTTGTGCTCTTTTGGCAAATATGTCTAGTATCAAAGAACTCCTGTCTACAATTTTTACTTTGAGGTATTCCTCTAGAATATTGGTTTGTTTTACCGTGAGGTCGTCATCAAAAATGACCAAATTGATGTCTTCATAAAACTCCAATATTTCTTTTATTTCTTCAAGTTTTCCTTTTCCTACAAATGTCCTTTTGTCAGGGTGGGGCAACTTTTGAATAACTCTCTTTTTGGTAAGGGCTCCAGCTGTCATTGCCAAAAATTGCAATTCGTCCAAGTATTCTTCAACTTGTTCTAGTGTTTGATCTTTCGTGACAAGCCCTACTAAAATGCAATATTCTTGTTCCGCAACTATGCCACTACTTTTTTCTTTACTTATGTTCCATTCTGCCATTAATTATCGGGCTTTATTTATTTTTTCAATGATCAAAGATAAGAATAGATTATGGTATTAAAATGTTTCAATGGTTCGATCTGATTTTGAAGACAATGTGTTTTGTTTTTACCTACAATTGTTGTCTACAATACAAAGGCGGAATTTAGCCGTTTTTAGCTCGATCTATTCAACAAAAATGAACGTGTTTTTTAAAAGAAAGAGCATTTATTCATGCATCCTTTAAGTAAGTCCCTAAGAATCAAAGCCTTTGTTTTAGCGCCTCAAAGAGGTTTTTTGTTCTAATTCCTAAAAACTTATGTACTTTTTTTTAATAAGATTTAAAACCACAATTATCTTTACTTATCTGTCATTCCTGATTTTCAATCTAATCGATACGCTAGGCCATGTTGAGACAGCTATTTTGTATCTATTTAATTTGTTTCTATTTTCATTCGTATTGTCAAAAATCTTTTGAATGTACTGGGCAACCTTTTGCTTTCCGTTTAGATACTTTTTATTCATTGCAAATGAATATAGAACAAAAGGAATCAATCATTTGCAAACAAGAGCAAGTAACATTTGAAAAGACCAATGCTCTTGCATACCGCCCTACTGATAATCTAATTTATTTTATAGAAAACAGCAAATTCAACCCTGCAGGTCCCCTAATTAAAAACCTTTATCGCTTAGATGCTCGAGGAAATAAAGAATTTATCACTGAGATTTTTGATAACTTTCAGATTAAATATACTGGTGCTGCCATTTCTCCAGATGGAAGATTTTTTTACGCCGTTGGACACAGCATGATAACCAATCGAACCGACTCGATTTCTTTTCTTCAGATAGATTTAGAATCAAGCAGTTTTAATGCTTCTAATATTACTTTATTTCCTAAATCTGGTAAATACCTCGGTTTGGAGTCGCTTGTTTGCCATCCAATCACTGGGCAGATTATCGCTTTTGATGATTATTCAAATCGGCTGGTTACCATTGATGTAGAGAAACAGTTGGTGATTAATGATTTGTATCCTGTTCAGTCGCAAATTGATTTTATTTCAGGATTATTTTTTGATGCCTTTGGTGAATTATTTGGGATTGGTAGAGCTCCACAGCCTCCAGATTCTGGAGCTCCAACTCCATCAAAGTATTATAAATTTGACTCACTAAGAGGAATCGGTGTAGAATTTGGTCCTTCCATCCATATAGATGATGTTTGTTCTTGCCCCAATATCGTTGCCTTCGAACAAAGCATTGCTCCTTCCATAACATATCCTTGTACAGAAGCGACCATCACTTATCGATTGGGCAATATGTCGGGTAAAATCCAAGAAAACGTAACACTTAAACAAACTTTTCCTGCACAATCAATCATTCTTGATTTTGTACATAATCCTTTTGGAGGTGATCCCGGTTCTTCTATTGGTACTAATCAACTCAACATCTCAGGTCTTACCATCCCTTTAGGCGGAGACAGCATTGTTGTAAAGATTTCCTTGGGAGAACTTCCTCTTGGAAACCATAATTTTCAGGCAGAATTGCAGGGTATTGAGCAACCTTATAGATCTGGCTCCATCGTTCTTTCTGATGATTCACGCACTTGTGAGTTAATGGATCCTACGGTCTTAAACATTGTTCCCCTTTATGTTGATCTTGAAAATAATCAACATTTCTTTTGTAAAGATGGGTCTGTCCTTTTAGATGCCAATGTCTCCGATGCCATCACTTACGAGTGGAATGATGGGTCTACAAATTCTAGTTTAGAAGTTTTTTCATCAGGCCTATATTTTGTCACGGTTTCAACAGATTGTGAATTTTATAGAGATTCAATTTTTGTGACTGAAGCTGACATTGGTGTCACTCTTGGGCAGGACTTACAGATTGATTTGGGTGATAAAGTCGATCTTAAACCTGAGATTGTTTCAACAGGAGATATTGCTAAAATTAAATGGTTTTTACTTCCTGATACTACGGCTTTTCAAGAATGTCTTTCTTGTATATTGTTGAGTATTGATCCTCTGGAAAATTCCTCTTACGCCTTACTTGTCATAGACCAGTTTGGGTGTATTTCTCTTGACACCATAAATATTCGTGTAAACAAAAACTATAAAATTCATTTCCCCAACATTTTTTCTCCAAATGGTGATGGTCTAAATGACGTTTTTTATCCTTCGTCCAAACACCCAGTTGATATCCTTTCTTTTCTTGTTTTTGATCGCTGGGGCAACCAAATATTTATGCTTGAAAATGGAACGACCAATGACCCTACAATGGGATGGGATGGTAAAACTAACGGCCGTGACTTGCTTCCAGGAAGTTATATCTGGAAAATGGTTTTATCTTTTAAAGACGGAACAAGCCAGTCTTTGGTTGGCGATGTTTTCTTGGTTAAATAATGTATTTTGTTTTTTGAATGACCATCCAATTTATATTTTTTTCCTAAAAGCTGCCTCTTTAGATTCCTTTTGATATCTTGTTTTTGAATATTCAAAACAAATAATCTTGGCGTTAAAACACTTTTATTTTTTGATTTTTGCTGTTACTTTTTACGCTTGTGGTTCTGTCAAAAACTTGACAATCGATCCTCAGGCCAACATGGAAACGAAAATTTTATTCCATAACCTCCAAACCATTTCAAAAAACCATATTCTTTTTGGTCACCAACACGCAACAGAATACGGTCATGGTTGGTCTGGGGACTCAGATCGATCAGATGTGAAAAGTGTCGTTGGTAGTCATCCAGCAGTTATTGGCGTGGATTTCTCGGGATTTAGCGGACGATCACAAAGAAGCATTGATGCATTCAAAGAAAAGTTGCGTGAGAATATTCGAGCTACCTATGATCGCGGTGGAATCGTTACCATTGCCTGGCATTTCAACAATCCTGTGGGCGGCCGTGGATATCAATGGACTTTCACTGATTCCATCACCGTTGTTGATAAAATTATACCCGGGGGCTCACATCATGAAACGTATAAAAATATCTTGACCGACATTGGTCTTTGGCTGCAAACAGTAAAGGGCAGCGATGGCAAACACGTCCCAATGATTTTCAGACCTTTTCATGAGTTTGACGGTTCATGGTTTTGGTGGGGAAAGCCCCAGACTTCTAAAGATGATTTTATTGCCTTATGGCGTTTTACGGTTTCTCACCTCCGCGACACCATGGGTATTCATCATCTTTTGTATGCTTATTCTCCAGATAATAAATTTTCTACAGAGGATCAATTTGCAGAAAGATATCCTGGCGATGAATGGGTTGATATGGTCGGTATGGATAATTATGGCGACATGGGTAGAAATCGATATGCAGTAGATACGGCCGCAGCAAAACTAAAAATCGTGTCTGATTTTGCATTGAAGCGCAACAAATTAGCCGCATTTACTGAAACGGGTCTTGAATCTATACCAAACACCACTTGGTGGACAGAAACACTCCTCAAAACCCTGCGTAAAGAAAAGATAAACTTGTGTTATGTGCTGGTCTGGCGCAATGACCAACGGAGTGAAACCCATTATTATGCTCCTTTCCCTGGCCAAGTGAGTGTCCCTGATTTTATCAAGTTTTATGAGGACGACTATACCCTCTTTGAAAAAGATCTAAATCAAATTTATTTCAAAAAAATGTAGTCACTCCATAAAATGAAAAAGCCTCAACAATTACTTGCTAAGGCTTTTCTCAATTCTTTTATACAATCTTTCGATTAATATCTGTAGTATTCTGGCTTGTATGGTCCAGCAACTTCTACTCCGATGTAGTCTGCTTGATCTTTAGAAAGCTCTTCCAATTCCACACCAATTTTAGCTAAGTGTAATTGGGCAACTTTTTCGTCTAGGTGTTTAGGGAGTGTATAAACCTGGTTCTCGTATTTATCACCATTCATCCACAATTCTAGTTGAGCCAATACCTGATTGGTAAAACTATTTGACATCACAAATGATGGGTGACCTGTTGCACAACCCAAGTTTACCAATCTACCTTCTGCAAGCACTAAGATGTCTTTACCGTCAATGGTATATTTATCAACCTGTGGCTTTATTTCTATTTTAGTTGAACCATAATTTTTATTCAACCACGCCATATCGATTTCATTGTCAAAGTGGCCAATGTTACAAACGATGGCTTTATCTTTCATTCCTTTGAAATGCTCTGGTTTTACTATGTCCTTGTTACCTGTAGCAGTCACGATGATATTAGCCTCACCAACTGCATTGATCAATTTTTTAACTTCGAATCCGTCCATTGCCGCTTGTAGTGCACAAATTGGATCTATTTCTGTAACAATTACTCGGCATCCTGCTCCTTTTAATGATGCAGCACTACCCTTTCCTACGTCACCATAACCGCAAACAACGGCTACTTTTCCAGCCATCATCACGTCTGTAGCTCTTCTGATTGCATCAACACAAGATTCTTTACAGCCGTATTTGTTGTCAAATTTTGACTTTGTTACAGAGTCATTGACATTTATTGCTGGCATGGGTAATGTTCCTGCTTTCATTCTTTCGTACAATCTGTGTACTCCAGTTGTAGTTTCCTCAGACAAACCTTTGATGTTTGGAATCAATTCTGGAAATCTATCAAAAACCATATTGGTAAGGTCGCCTCCATCATCCAAGATCATATTGAGTGGTTCTCCACTTTCAAAAGCAGTGATCGTTTGCTCAATACACCAATCAAATTCTTCTTCGTTCATCCCTTTCCAGGCATAAACTGGAATTCCTGCAGCAGCAATAGCTGCGGCAGCGTGATCTTGAGTCGAAAATATATTACAAGAAGACCAAGTAACGTCTGCTCCAAGCTCCACCAATGTTTCAATAAGTACTGCTGTTTGGATGGTCATGTGCAAACAACCCGCAATTCTTGCGCCTTGCAATGGTTTTGATTGGCCATATTCAGCTCTCAATGCCATCAATCCTGGCATTTCCGCTTCTGCCAATTCTATTTCCTTTCTTCCCCAATCTGCTAGATTGATGTCTTTGACTTTGTATTTAGCCTGTGTAATCATGAATAAAAATTTTATTAGAGTCGCAAAATTAATTTATTCCTATAAGATTAATAGCAACCCTTTGTTGTTTAATAGTAATTTTATCAAAGTGATGACGCAATTTTGATCGTTGTTTCTGCATCACCCATGGTATAATAGTGTAAACATGGCACTCCTTTTGCCTTCAATTCTTTGGACTGTTGTATGCACCACTCAATTCCAAGTTGTTTGATGTTTTTATCGTCAGCCTTTGCAACCTCTTTAACCAATGCTTCAGGAAAATTGATGAAAAATTTGCGTGGAATAGAATTGAGTTGGTATTTCCTTGTCAAGGGTTTTAAACCTGGCACAATGGGGACCATAATTCCTGCTGCCCTGCACTTGTCTACAAATTCGAAAAACTTTTCATTATCAAAAAACATCTGCGTTACAATATAACTTGCTCCTGCCTTCACCTTTTCAATCAAGTATTGTATGTCTTGATCCAAATTTGGCGCTTCAAAATGCTTTTCCGGGTAACCTGCAACTCCAATACAAAAGTCCGTCTTTGAACCTTTATCTATGTTGGTGTCAAGATATATCCCTTGGTTCATCTCTTGCATTTGTTTTACAAGATCTACAGCAAACTTATGTCCGTTTGGTTCCGGAATAAATTTGTCTTCAAATTGCCTGGCATCGCCTCTCAAAGCAAGCACATTGTTGATTCCCAAAAACTGTAAATCTATCAGTGCATTTTCTGTTTCTTCCTTAGAAAAACCTCCACAAATCAAGTGTGGTACTGCATCCACTCCATACCTATGCATGATTGAAGCGCAAATCCCTACCGTTCCTGGTCTTTTTCTGATGGCGGTTTTTTCGTAATAACCCGTCTCTTGCATCTTGTAAACAAACTCTTCCCGATGATATGTTACATCCACAAAAGGTGGCTTAAATTCCATCAAAGGATCCAGTATATCAAAAATATCCTGCATGCTACCTCCTTTCAATGGTGGAAGTACTTCAAAAGATATCAATGTCTGGCCCTGTGATCGTTCAAAATAGTCGGTAACCTTCATAAATCCCTCTAGATTTTTGTAATTGGAGCGCAAAGATACAATAGTTGCGTTTAGTTTTTGATATCTATTGGCATATAAAAGCTGATATTACAGTAGGTTTTCAATGATTCTATGCTGAAAATCAAAGCTTTCTTTGATATTGAGTCCCAAAGCTTGACTTACCCGATCCCATTTCTCTTTTTCATTCGTTGTCAAAATACCTAGGTGATACGCGGCATCATCGACTGCTTTTTTAGGAATAAGGCCTATGAGTTCTGAAGACGTTACAGTAACTCCAAACTTTTTTGCTTCTTCTTTGCAGGCATTAAAAACAGTTGAAATGGTATTTTGATTGATGTCAGTAATGTTTGTAGAAACTTGGCAACATTGAAACTCTTCGACGTACCACCCAATTGCTTTGACTCCCTTGAGATAGCCAGCATGATGAATTGCCTGTCCATTTTGTATTTCCTTATACCCACTTTCTCTGATCTTGGCTGCGATGGTTTTTGCAACCATGAGCTCTTTGGTCTCTAAGTTCACATTGAATGCAAGAAGAAATTTCCGCACACCCAAGACAGTTGCTCCTGCTGCAGCATTAAATGAAATTCCATTGTCTGCCTGCCAGTCCTTTTGTTTCATTTTATCTGCCAGTCCTTCATATTCCCCCCTTCTTATCTCGGCTAGATTTTTTCTTTGACTTGACTTAGCACTTGATTCATAATAATAAATTGGGATGTTTAGCTCCTTTCCCATTCTTGTACCCAATTGTTCTGCATAAACAAGTAGTTCATCAATACCAATACCAGATATAGGAATCAGAGGACACACGTCCAGCGCACCAATCCTTGGATGATTGCCCTGGTGTCGACGCATATCTATTTTTGAAACAGCATATTTAGTTGCTTGAAACAATCCTTCACAAACCAGGTGAGGGTGACCAGCAACTGTAAAAACGGTCCTATTTGCATCTACTCCAATATCGGTATGTAATAGTTTTAGCCCATCAATGGAATTGAAGACTTTAATGATGCCTTCCACAACTTTTGTGTCCCTTGCAACACTAAAATTTGGTACACTTTCTATGATGACATTTTCCACCCTAAAATTTGATTTGGTGTTTTCACTAATTTACATTTATTTTGCACCACAAAATTAAGAGAATATGAGTGGTAATAGTCATAATTTCGGACCAAAAGGCATCATTTTTGGTAAGATCATTTTAGGAATATTTATTTTCCTCATTCTGATCATATACATATATCACCACAGCCACAATGGATTAACTTTTCCTCAGTAGTTCCATTTTGAAATTCTAAAATCTAAGTTTTAGTCCAAGGCTATAAAATTTATTTTTAGACTTTATCAAGCTTGTTACTCCATTTTGATCTGAAAAAATCAGTTCTTGGGGTAAAAAGCCAGTATTGTATGCCGCCTCAATTCCCAACATTTTTATTGGAAATACTTCTGCTTTTAGTACTCCCGATAGGTCATATTTCCTGTAATAGAATTGTTCTAAGCTACTTTGGTTTATAAATATGGAGGGCATAAGGCCAATACCGACATTCACCAATTGAGAGGGTTTAAACTTGAGTACTGCGGGCAAGGCCAAGATTGAGCCGTTAATAAAATCTGTATTACTTTGTTGGAGTTCATCCACCTTGATTTTATAATAGTTTGCTCCTATTTCTAAGCCAAGCGCTTTAATCAGATTTACTTCCATTCCTCCTCCAATAAAGTAACTTGTCTTTTCGTCCACAGTAACGAATTGTTCTAATAGGGTCTTTTGGTCAAATTGAAATAAAACAGTTCCCGCTCGTATAAAAGCTTGTGAGGAAACATTGGAATAGATCAAAGCAGCAAAAATGGATAAGATGATTTTCTGTTTCATTTTGCTAAAACGCAAATATTTTACATTCTATATATTTTACACCATTAAAATAAAGACATTTGAAAAACTTTTGGCGCTTTATAAAGTGATAGATTATACTCAAAGGGCGGATCATTCAATAAATATAGGCGTTTTGCGAGCGCAAATTGCTGACCAATGATGTCCGCAATAATGCCCTCTCCCTTCATCCTTTTGCCAAAATCGCTATCATTGAGTTTGCCTCCGTGTAAGTTTTTGATCTTGTTAAGCACTTTCTCGGTTCTATCACTGTGTGTCTTTTTGAGCCAGTCTTGGAATATTGGTGCTACATCACCGTTGAGTCGCACAACAATGTGACTCAATCTTTTTACACCTGTTGCTGCTACTTTTTTTGCAAGGTTGAGAATACCGCTATCGTTAAGACCAGGAATAATAGGCGCTGCCAAGACTGTAACAGGAATACCTGCCTGATGTAAGGTTGCAATCAATTGTAATCTTTTTTGGGTAGTACTTGCCCGTGGCTCTAACTGTCTTCTCAGATGATCATCTACCGTATTGATACTCACTGCCACACTGACTAGACCCAATTTATTGAGTTGTGAAATGATATCCATATCTCGTAAAATCAGGCTGTTTTTGGTAACAATGCCAACTGGATGTCTGTGTTTTAAAAAGACCTTGAGTAATTCCCTGGTTATTTCTGTTTCTTTTTCTATTGGCTGATAGCAATCTGTATTTCCTGACATCATGATGGGTGCAACTTTCCATGATTTTGATGACAACAAATTGTCTAGTAATTCCGGTGCGTTTCTTTTGACCAAAATTTTTGATTCAAAATCAAGACCCGCGCTATAGCCCCAGTAGGTATGCGTATTTCTTGCATAACAATAAACACAGCCATGCTCACATCCTTGATATGGATTTAATGAATAACTATGATGTACGTCTGGGCTTTCCACTTTATTTACGATTGTTTTTGGAAATACATCCTGAAAAGATGTTTCGACTACTTCCAATTCTTCGTCGTATTCGTCTTGAAATACATTGTATTTCTGAAAGGGAATGGGTGTATTTATTTGAGCACCTCTTCCTTTTTGCAAAACAGGCAATTCTCTCATATTCAGCTTTGTCTAATTATTAGACAAATATATGTCTATTTTGTCGTCTTGTCAAGTTTTTTTGTAGATATGCGCTTTATAATCAGTTCTTTACTTCGATTATTTTATGTCCCAGCTACTTTGTCTGACCGACTGTTCCTGTTTTTAATGTTTATGAAATGCTTTTCAAATTCCTTTCTTGATAAAACATTAAGCACATTTGATCATTACTATATTACATTTGCAACTTTTTGAAAAAACATCGGCAGTTAAAATGAGCTTAGACTGGAAAAAAGGGCCTGGATATAAAGAAATTAAAAACATTTCTCTTCCTCCATACGAATTGAGAAAGCTCAGTAATGGCGTTGATATTTATACGCTCAATCAAGGAAGCCAGGAAATTATCAAATTTGACATCGTGTTTAGGGGCGGAAGAATGCTTGAACACAAAAAGTTGGTATCAAAGTTCACTGCTTCTTTATTACGTGAAGGAACTCCCGGCAAAAACTCCATAGAACTCGCTAACTTTTTTGACCTATATGGTGCAGCTTTACGAGTTGCGTCAAACTTAGACTTTGTTTATCTCTCCCTTTCTTGCCTGACCAAACATTTTGAAATATTATTGCCTGTTTTGGCAGACATTTTACTTGAGCCAACTTTTGAGCAAAAAGAACTGGATAAAATCAAAAAAACAACAACCCAAAAGTTGATTCAAGATCTTTCCAAAAATGATCTGGTGAGTTATAGAGTTTACACCGAGGCTTTATTTGGAAAGGACCATGTTTATGGATACAATTCCGCTCCTGAAGATATTGCCGCTATACAAAGAGAAGATTTGGTAAAATACCACAAAGAAGCTTTTGGTTTGAGCAATGCTTTTATGGTTTTGTGTGGTAATTTTCCAGATTCCTGTTTTAAGGCTGTTGATAAATATTTTGGCACCTTCTTGACGGTAAGCCCTAAACCAATTTATCACGCTCCGGAGTTTGTACACTTCCCTGACCCCATTATGGTTTATACCAAAAATGAGTTTCAGGCTTCCATCAAAATTGGACGACGATTATTCAATAGGCAAGATCCAGACTATCCTGCATTTTTCTTTCTCAACACTTTGTTTGGCGGATTTTTTGGATCACGGCTGATGTCATCTATCCGTGAAAAACATGGTTATACTTATAATGTTTTTTCTGTGTATGATCATTTGATTCACGACGGTTATTTTTACATAGGTACAGAGGTTGGCCTAGAATATTTAGACGCGACTTTAAAAGAAATTGACAAACAAATAGAGTTGATTTGCACCAAAAAACCGAAACCTTCAGAAATGAAAATGGTGAGAAATTACCTCATCGGCAATTTCCTTAATTTGGTTGATGGACCACTCAACAGTGCTTCCTTGATTAAATCCCTTGTTTTGGATGACACCCTTGAAAATCATTTCGATCATTTTATCCAAAAGATAGTGAGTGTGACCGCTCAAGAGATTTTAGACTGTGCACAAAAATATTTGCAAAAAGAAAGTTTTCTGACAACTATCGTTACCTACGATCAAAAGCCAATTATTGTTTAAGTCTATTTAAATAAATCTTCGTAATCGTTATCGTTTTTCTTAGACTTTACACTTTCTTTTTCTACGTTTGGCAGTGTAAGAAATTCTTCTTCATCTTTTACTTCTTCGTATTCTGAATACTTGGGTCTTTGAGCTTCCTCTGCTTTTTTAATCGCTGATTTCAGAGATTTTCTTGCAAACGCTCTGAAGAATAAAAAGCCAAACACCACGGGATAACCAACTACTGTCAATATACTAGCCAGAACTCCAAAAAGCGGTTTCTCTTTAAAAAGTTGGCCTATAAACTTGAGATAATCTGTCACAACTGTGTAATCAAAAAACAGCGCCAATATCAATAAAACTGGTGCGATGAAGCTCAATATGGTAAACACGCCTTTGGCAATAAAAAATAACAAAAGCAATACTGCTATCATGGCGATGATGGCTCCAAAACTTCCTAATGGATTGTTCTTTCCGCCAAAACTAAATTCTTTGTAAATCATTATACCTGGTTTTATAGTCTGTAACGTTCTTTTTGCCCAAAGAGTTAGTTGTTGTGGTCATATTTTCGATACCTCCTAGGAGTTTTTCGATAAAACTACACTTCTACAGCTTGTTGTAAATTTACCAACTCTCTGTATCTACCATTTTCTAAGGCCATCAATTGGTCATGTTCCCCAAATTCTACCGCTAAGCCATTGTCCATGACTAGAATTTTGTCAGCATGCCTGATTGTGGTAAGCCTGTGTGCTATAATGATAGAGGTTCGTTTGGCTATCAGTTTTTCAATGGCGTGTTGTATGACCAATTCTGATTCTGGATCAATAGAAGACGTTGCTTCATCTAGTATGAGGATGTGAGGATCAAAAACCAAGGCCCGCACAAAAGAAATTAATTGTCGCTGACCAACAGAAAGGTTGTTGCCCCTTTCTGTGATTTTAAAATCATAACCTCCCGGCATTTTTTCTATGAATTCGTGTGCTCCAATATCTTTTGCTGCCTGCAAGACAATGTTTTGATCTATGCTCATATCCTTGAGACATATGTTTTCCATCACAGTCCCTTCAAATAAAAACACATCTTGCAATACAATGGCAATGTTTTTCCTCAATGCAGTAATTTCAAAGTCTCTGATTGCGATATCGTCTATAAAGATATTTCCCTTTTGAATATCGTAAAAACGGTTTAAAATGTTGATAATGGTTGATTTGCCCGATCCCGTGCTTCCTACAATGGCCATGGTTTCTCCTGCTTTGAGCTCGAAACTTAAATCATTGATCACAAAATTTTCATCATCGTAAGCAAATCCTACTTTGTCAAATTTGATGTTTCCCTTGAGGCCATCCACTTTTATTTGACCCGTGTTGGGAATGATTTCATCACTGTCTATGATTTTATATACTCGTGCTCCTGCCACTAAACCCATTTGTAAGGTATTGAATTTATCCGCCGCCATCCTCACCGGTCTAAACAATAAGTCAAGATATAAGGGAAAGGCTACCAACGCTCCAAAACTGACTTTTCCATTTAAATAGTCTCCCGCGCCCCACCATACCAAAAGAGCAAGGGACAAGGCTGATATTAATTCAACCACTGGAAAAAATACAGCATAATAAAATACAGAATCCAAATTTGCTCCAGTATAGGCATGATTGATTTCTCTAAATTTCTTCGCTTGTCTATCTTCTGCGTTGAATATTTGTACCATACGCATTCCGCTTATTCTTTCTTGCAAGAATGCATTCATGTTTGAAAGTTGCGTGCGCACTTTGTTGTAAGATATTCTTACCTTTTCTTGAAAGATCCTCGTGGCGATGATTAAAAAAGGAAAAACAAGTAAACAAATAATAGTCAGTCTCCAACTTGTGTAAAACATGACACCCAAAACGGCTACTATAGATAATAAATCTGCAACTATAGTTATGACACCTTGTGTAAAAACTTCATTGATGGCCTGAATATCGCTGATGGTTCTGGTTGTACTTGTACCGATTGGAGTTTTATCAAAATACCTTAGCCTGAGGGATACGAGTTTTGCAAAGACAGTATTTCTCATATCCTTGATGACAGACTGACCTAAGTCTGACGTTGCATACAAAAAGTAATATCTCAATAAAACGTTGGCAAGTAGTACACCAATGAAAATATAACTTTTTTTATAAAGTCCTGGAATATCATTGATGAGGATGTGATTATCTACAATGTCTTTTACAAGGTAGGGTAATATCGCTCCCAGTGGCGCTAAAACTATTGCAAGAATTACACAACCTATAAATAGGCTTTTATATTTCCAGCCTGATGCTATCAACCGTTTTAAAATTCCAAAATCCGGTTTTTCTTTTATTTTTTGCTCTTCTGCCATTTGTAAGTATCCAAAATTTTTATTTGATCAATACGTCGATCAGAATAAGACTGTTTCCAAAATGCCTCTCAAAAAGAATAAATTTCTTTTGGAGTTCATTTGTTTTGACAAATGTACCTACTTCTGTGTAAGGCACATCGAATATACTCTTACCATTTTCTTAAAAAAGGTTGTCTGTCATGGTTTAGTATCGGATTTGTTCGTTTATTTTTGGCGCGGTTGTTAAAATCTTGACTTCCGTTATATCATGACAATGAAATTTGAAACCAAAGTAATACACGCAGGCATTGATCCTGATCCTACAACTGGAGCAATCATGACTCCCATTTTCCAAACTTCAACCTATGTACAATCAGCTCCAGGAGTACATCAGGGTTATGAATATGCACGTACCCAAAATCCTACCCGGTCCGCTTTAGAGAAAAATCTTGCTGCTTTGGAAAATGGCGTGGATGCAATATGCTTTGCTAGTGGTCTTGCTGCCATGGATGCCACATTAAAGTTACTTGAGCCAGGTGATGAAGTGATATCTACCAATGATCTTTATGGTGGCTCCTACAGATTGATGACTAAGGTTTTTGCAAAATATGGCATTGTTTTCCACTTCTGTGATATGAGCAATTCCGATAATGTTGCCGATTTGCTCAACAGCAAAACCAAAATGTTATGGATAGAAACTCCCACCAACCCAATGTTGAATGTTGTGGACATTGCTGCAATTTGTACTTTGGTGAAGGATAAAAATATACTTGCCGTTGTTGACAATACATTTGCTTCACCCTATTTACAGACACCACTTGACTTGGGTGCAGATATTGTTCTTCATTCTGCCACCAAATATTTAGGTGGGCACTCTGATGTAATACATGGAGCTTTGATTGTCAAAGACGCTGCGCTTGGGCAGAAGTTACACTTTATACAAAATGCAGTTGGAGCTGTCCCAGGACCACAAGATTGTTTCTTAATTTTGAGAGGAATAAAAACGCTTCACTTGCGTGTGCAACGTGCGTGCGAAAATGCGGCCATCATTGCAACTTTTCTTCAAAATCATCCTGCGGTTTCAAAAGTTTACTATCCTGGCTTACCAGATCACCCGAGTCATCTTATTGCTGCAAAACAAATGAAAATGTTTGGGGGTATGGTTTCTTTTGATCTCAAGGATAATAGCATCGAAAACGCTCATCGTGTGCTCTCTTCCACGCACCTATTTTCTTTGGCAGAATCTCTAGGTGGAGTTGAATCTCTCATTGGCCATCCGGCTTCTATGACTCATGCTTCTATTCCACGAGCTGACAGAATAAAAGTTGGTCTTACTGATTCGCTGATTCGTCTCAGTGTGGGTATTGAATCAGTAGAAGATTTAATGGAAGATTTGGCACAAGCCTTGCAATAATGGTATGAAAAATTGATTATAAATAAAGCTGTTGTACTTGTGATTTTATACCGACTCTAATAACTTTAAAAAGTAGCTAAGTCATAATAGCTTGACGATTAGGATATTGCATAAAATGAAAAAACCTCGCTAACTTTTTAGCAAGGTTTTTCTTGAAATTCAAATCGTTAAAGCCACATTTATTTTCCGAGAAGTAATCTTCTCACTTATTGTATTATTTACAATACAAAGATACAATAATATAGACTGTACATGCTTCATTTATTTTTTCCATTTTATGTGTTATTTTACCCTAAAATGGCTTTTTTTTGATAACTTGTGTTAAAATTTTGATTTGCTGTGCTTAGGTGCAGAATAATATATTGATTGAATGAAGAAAAAACAGGCTTTTATAGAACGAATAGAACCTTCCTTTGGTAGTTCCTTTGCCTTGAAGAAGTATGAATCGCGTGCAGATGACCAAAAACCTTTTTGGCATTTCCATCAAGAGGTCGAAATTGTGTTTATCAAAGAAGGTAATGGAAAGCGCCACATAGGTAATCACATTTCCAATTATTACAACGGTGACCTCATCGTCATTGGCTCCGGTTTACCTCACAATGGTTTTGCCGACAGGTTGATTGGCGCTGGTACTGAAGTTGTCTTGCAATTTAGGGAAGACTTCTTGGGTCCAGATATTTTGAAAAGACCCGAGTTTATAGCTGTAAGGCGTTTTCTTGACCTTGCAAAAAATGGAGTTTCTTTTTTTGGAAACACTAGAAGCGAAGTCGGTGAAAGGCTCGAAAGCCTTTTTTACATGAGTAATTTTGAAAAGTTACTGGAAGTAATGAAAATACTCAATATTCTGGCTACTTCCAGAGATTTAGAAATACTGAATGTCTCTGGTGTCACTTTAGTACACTCCGTACAGGGAGCAGATAGACTAGATGAAGTTTTTTCTTTTGTGCGTGAAAATTTCCAAGATGATATAGCTTTGGAACAATTGGCAGACATAACAAGCATGACCGTTCCATCTTTTTGTCGGTTTTTCAAAAAACAAACGGGCAAAACCTTTGTAGAGTTTGTCAATGAATATCGCATAGCCCATGCTTGTAAACTGTTGGCTGATGACCCTATGTCAATTACTGATGTTTGTTTCGAGGCGGGTTTCAACAATTTTTCTCATTTTAATAAATACTTTAAACGCATCACCAACAAGAGTCCTTCTGAATATAGAAAGGAACTTGCTTTGGTTGTCCTTCCAGAATAGTTTAGGTATAATATCTGTTTTGTGAAGGAAATGATGAGTACTTTTGGCAAAAATTTCGTTTATACCTTTGAGTATGAATAAATATTGGTTTTTATTTTTCGGATTATGTTTTTCATTTTGGCAATGTGCCAGCAGTGGTTCTCTTGGCGGTGGTCCTAAAGACAAAGAGCCTCCCAAAATAGTCCTTGCCGAGTCAAGCCCCAACTTTCAAACCAATTTTTCTGGTCGTTCTTTTGAACTGACATTCGACGAGTTTGTGGTATTGCGTGACCCTATCAAACAAATTGTTGTTTCTCCACCACTTACCTATATTCCAGAAGTGAGAAACCGAGGTAAAAAAATTCTTTTCCGTTTCAATGAGAAAGAAATAGTAAGAGATAGCACAACTTACACCGTCAACTTTGGAGAAGCTATTCAGGATTTGCATGAGAATAACAAGTTGATTAACTACAGATATGTTTTTTCAACCGGTGATATCATAGACTCTTTGTCGGTCAAAGGTACGGTCAATGATGCACTCACGTCAAAACCAGTTGAAAATGTGACTGTAATGTTATATAATAATTTGCAAGACTCTGCCTATATTAAAGAAAAACCATTCTATTTTGCTAGAACTGCAAAAGATGGCACTTTTTCAATCGAAAACATCAAACGCGATACTTTTAGAATATTTGCAGTTTTGGACGAAAATGTAAGTTATACTTATAATGAAGGTGTTGAAAGCTTGGGCTACAATGACACTTTAATTACATTTTCTGACTCTTCAAATGTATTTGTTTCCAATCTTGCACTTTCTAAACCGCTAGGAAATCTCAGGATTTTTGATTCTGAGAGCAAAAATCTTGGTCTTTTTAAAATAAAATTCAATCGTCCTTTGGATGCAGCACCCAGTTACAAGATTTTGAATGATAGCTTGCGAACTTATGCTTTTCATCAAGGTGATAGCCTCATGATTTGGTATCAAGCCAATCTACTTGCTCAAGATAGCGTCCTTCTTTTGCTTGATTCCGACACATTGAATTTAAAAATTCCCGACACGTCCACCGTTAGCCGAATGTTGAAATTAACCAATTTGACCAACAATACTTTTCTGAGCAATTATGATACGATAAAAGTCAAATTATCTAATCCAGGTTTTTTAAAAAATGCAGCCTCTGTTGCTTTAGTGGATTCCTCCGGCCGTAGGTTACCTCTCCAAACAAATTCAACCGATAACATTGTCTACCAGTTTACCTCAGCAGACAACTTATTATCAAAACAGTACACTTTCAGAATTGATTCTGCGGCTTTTGAAGATATTTTTGGAAATGTGTCTGATAGCTTATCTGTAAAATTCAATAAAATTGCTGAAGATAAGTTGTCAGGGCTAGTGGCCGTCATTTCAAAGTTAGATAGTCTTTCCAAATACGTAGTCTCTCTCGAAGACAATGGTGGTTCAGTAAGAAAAACCCTTGTAGAGCAAGTTTCTTCTATCACTTTAACTTATGCTGGTCTGAAACCTGGAGCATACAAAATTGTGATTATTAAAGACTTAAATGGAAATAACAGGTGGGATGCCGTGGATTTTTGGAATAAGCGACAGGCAGAAATTACGAAGTCTTTTACTGTCGAAAACCTTCGTGAAAATTGGACGGTAGAAACTGAAATCAGCTTCGAAGAATAATAATAACTTTGCACCATGATTTTACGAGCAGATAATCTTAAAAAACAATACGGCATTCGCAAGGTGGTTGATGGCGTTTCTATTTCTGTAGACCAGGGCGAGATTGTGGGTTTACTTGGACCAAATGGCGCAGGAAAAACAACCAGTTTTTATATGATGGTCGGTTTTGTAAAACCCAACGAAGGTCAGGTGTATTTGGATGATGCTGAGATCACAGAACTTCCGATGTATAAAAGGGCACAAAAGGGTATTGGCTATTTGCCGCAGGAAGCGTCGGTATTTCGTAAGATGAGTGTCGAAGACAACATCATGGCCATCTTGGAAATGATGCCATTGACCAAAGAAGAAAGAATAGATAAATGCGAATCTCTGATTGGAGAATTTCATTTAGATAAAGTCAGAAAAAATTTAGGCGATTCTTTGTCGGGAGGAGAAAGGCGACGGACAGAAATAGCTAGGGCTTTGGCATCTTCACCAAAGTTTATATTATTGGATGAGCCTTTTGCGGGCATTGACCCAATCGCAGTGGAGGATATTCAATCCATTGTTGCTAAACTAAAAACTAAAAACATCGGTATTTTGATCACCGATCACAATGTTCAAGAGACTCTTTCAATCACTGATCGGGCCTATTTGATGTTTGAGGGTAAAATCTTGAAACAAGGCTCTGCCGAGGAATTAGCCGAAGATGAAATTGTCAGAAAAGTTTATCTCGGGCAAAATTTTGTCTTGAGAAAAAAAGTTATCCGTGCAGATGAATAAGTATTGCCTTTTTCTTTTGCTTTTTATCTTTCTCTTTTCTGCATGCCGCAATAAAGTCGAAAGAAATACCTTAAATGCTGTCGAAAAAGTCGTTTATGATAGTTTGAATATTGCTTTGACAGACAGCATTCGCAGGAAAAGCGATAGTATTTGTATGGCACAAAGAGATACTATGTACGCACTTGCCGTCGACTCTTTGTTGAGAATTCGCTTGCTGGAAATTCAAAACTTGGTCGAAGATGAAAAATAATTTGTCCTTGACTTTCTTATTATTTTCTTGCCTCTGTTTATTTAGTTGTTTGGATACAGAGGATGAGTTCAACATGGCATTAATAGAAGAAAAATTAAAGACAGAAACAGAAAACTATTATCGTTTGAGGTTATTTAATTGTCGCGAAGAGGTACTTCGAGATGCAGAAATGTTTGTTGACTCTATCATGATCAATGAAATGAGTTTCAATCTTGGGGGTAATTTATATTTTCCCAACCGCCCCAATAAACCAGGATATATTGGAAGGATTGAACTCAATGATTCCACTAAGCCAAAACCATTTTTGGATTTTACATTAAAGGATATTCCCCAAAACTCTCAAAAAGATTCAACAAATAATTGATATGGCAAAAGCAGAAAAATTTCTAGTTTTAGAACAAGACTTTAAAATTTATAAAAAAGCTTTAAGCGAAGCGAGTGAAATCATAAGAAATGAAAACATTTCCAATTACCCAATTTTTGCAGCGCACCAAGGCTACCTTGAAATGGGTATTCCCATCATAAAGAAGAATGAATCTGGTGGTAAGTGGAACATCAATGCCTCTACATTAGAAGAATTTGTGACTAAAAACTTGATCTATAATGAAAAGGTCAACGATTTTTTGAAAGACTATAAAGATCCTGACGAGTTTCTTTGCATTTTTATTCTCAGCGAGTTGGGAGCTACTTTCAATTATTTTCCGCTGAAATAACGTGGTTTTTTCATTACTTACCCGGTTTTTATAAAAACAGCGTTGATCTCCAGTTTCTGATTTTTTGTTTTGGCATTTGCAGATTTTCCCGATTGTGGAAAATGTTCGACACGTTTTTGACCTACTCTTCAAATTATATTTCTCAACATTTGCAATGATGTTTGAAAAGGCAGTAAATTATAAAGCTATAAGTGTTTAATTTTTCTATTTTTGTCGGAGTAAATAAATATTTATGAAGTTTGAGGTATCATCACAAGAATTAGTAAAAAAGCTACAAGTAGCAGGATCTGTCATTGTCGCGAATCCCGTATTGCCTGTTACTGAAGATTTCTTGTTTAATTTGGATAAAAGCGGAAAGCTTACCATTACAGCGACCAATGTGGACACCACCATCATCACCTCTATCATGGTCACAGTAATAGAGGCCGGTAGTATCGCTATTCCGTCAAAAATATTATTAGAAACATTAAAGGCGCTTCCAGAACAGCCTATTACTATCTCTGTGGGGGATAATAATGGTATTGACATTCAATCTTCTTACGGTAAATATCACCTTTCGGGAGACGGCATCGAAGATTTCCCTGCTGCACCACTAGAAGAAAATGTCGAGGCATTGACTTTTGATTGTAAGAAGTTGGCTTCTGCAATTTCCAGAACAATGTTTGCAACCAGTAGTGATGAGTTGCGTTTGGCAATGACCGGCGTTTTGATGCAAATCGATTTTAATAAACTGATTTTTGTCGCAACAGACGCCCATAAGCTTGTGAAATATAGCTTTTTTGGAATAAGCTCTGAAATAACGGAAAGTATTATCCTTCCTAAAAAGGTTTTGTCGTTATTAAAAATTGCACTTCCTGAAGATGGGTCTTTATCTATTTCATTCAACAGAAAAAATGCATTTTTTAAATTTGGTGAAACCAGCATCATAACTCGTTTGATTGATGCAAAGTATCCAGATTACAATGCAGTCATCCCGGTCGATAACCCCAACGAGTTAATCATAGATAAAAAAGATTTTCAAAATTCATTAAGAAGGATCAGTATTTACGCCAGTAAAAGCACCAATCAGATCATCTTAAATATGGGCGAAAACTCTTTGACACTATCTGCTCAAGATTTGGATTTTTCAAACGAAGCTACCGAACAACTACCTTGCAGATACAACGGTGAGCTCATGAGTATGGGATTCAATTCAAAAATATTTATTGAAATGTTGGGAAACATTGATACCGAAGAGGCAATCCTCAACACATCCATTCCAAGCCGAGCTGGTATCCTGGTTCCAGCAGAACAAGAGAAAAACGAACATTTGATGATGCTCGTAATGCCTGTTTTGTCCACATACTAATTGGTCTTATGTCTATCAAAAAGATTGGTCTCTTTTTTGGTTCTTTCAATCCCATTCACGTAGGCCATCTGATCATAGCAAATCATTTAGTAAGTGATGCCGACTTAGACGAAGTCTGGTTGATTGTAAGTCCTCACAATCCCCTCAAAGAAAAAAAGAGCCTTGCAAATGATTATGATCGTTTATGCATGGTTGAGTTGGCGTTGGGTGATAACTCAAAAATAAAAGCTTCAAATATTGAATTTGCACTCCCAAAGCCTTCTTTTACCATTGATACACTTATTTATCTCAAGGAAAAATATCCTAGCAAGTCCTTTGTTTTGTTGATGGGGGGTGATAATCTAGCCTCTTTTGATAAGTGGAAAAATTATGAAATGATTTTACAGGAACACGAGATTTATGTATATGGTCGCCCTGGCTCAGAAATGGTTGTTCCAGATAAATTTAGTGAACACAAAATTCGTTTTATAAATGCTCCTATGTTGGAGATTTCTTCTACTTATATCCGAGAAAGAATAAAAGCAGGAAGCTCTATCAGGTATTTAGTACCTGATGCTGTCTATAAATATATCAATGATCATAGAATCTATCAATAAGCGATTGCATACTTTTGAGCCACTAATATTTAGATTTTGATTTACAAGGAGTTACTGGAAAAGTATCAGAAAGATCTGACAAAAACCATAGGTCTCTCAGATAATATCAGCATTTGGCGAAGTATTGCTGGATTTTCTATTCCTATTATAATTTATCTGATAATAAAATCAGATCAACAAATATTGTTGGCTTTGTTGCTTCTTTCCGTTCTAGTCATCTTTATTATTTTAGTAAGAAAGCACACCATAGTACAAAAGGAAAAAGATAGAATAAACGCTTTGGTAGAAATTAACAAAAATGAAATCGCTTTTTGTGAATCTCAAGTTTATCCTGGTAAAAACGGCGCTGAATATAATGTCGATAATAGTGACTATGCTTATGATTTAGATTTTTTTGGCGACCTTTCTTTGTATCATCATCTCAATAGAACCTTTACTTATATCGGAGGTCAAAATCTTGCAGAAAAGCTACTTGAATGTCCTGTCAAAGAATCCGTATTGCTTGATAGGCAAACGAGTATTGAAGAACTGAGTAGTAAAATTGCTTGGCGACAAACCTTTTCTAGTAGCGCTTTTCTCGTTAATGATCAAAAGAAGGATTATCAGTTTCTGATTCAATGGGCAAAACAAGACAGTGTGGTTACCAAACCTTGGGTAAGGTTACTTGCTTATTGCTTACCTGTTTTCCTCTCTATATCCTACTTTCTATTCTTTGTTTTTGATTTTGCCTTTGGTTATACGTTGGGAAATGTACTTTTTTTAATGAATTTGGGTTTTGCAGGAAGTTATCTCAAAGACATAAAATCAGAATTGGATGCTTCCGACAATTTGGAAAGAATTTTATCTCATTATAGCTCCTTACTTAAAGAGATAGAATCTGAAAAATTTGAATCTGCCCATTTGCAAGCACTACAAAAAAAATTACAAACAAATCAAGAAAAAGCCAGTAGTGCCGTCAAAAGTCTTTCAATTATATACAACAATTTAAATAGTGCTGCTAATCCAATTGGTGCTGCCATTTTCAATGGTTTATTTCTTTTTCACTTACACACATTTATCAATCTCCGTGTTTGGAAGTCCAAATTCTCTGAAAATATCATCGTTTGGTTGGAGGTGATGGGCGAGATTGAAGCCCTATGCAGTTTGGCAAATTTTAGATACAACAATCCTGACTATACTTTTCCCAACATTAATTACCATAATGGAATAGCATTTACAAATATGGGCCATCCATTAATTGCAAAATCAAAAAGGATATGCAATGATATAAACTTTGATGAAACTCAATTTTATATATTGACAGGAAGTAATATGTCTGGTAAAAGTACTTTTCTACGTACTTTAGGTATCAATCTAGTCCTAGGAGGAATTGGGGCACCTGTTTGTGCCAGTCATGCATCTATTCATCCAAAAAAAGTGTTGGTTTCTATGCGTTTGTCTGATTCATTGAGCAATGCCGAATCCTATTTTTATGCAGAAGTCAAAAGATTGAAATATATTTTGGACTCTGTGCAATCAGAAGACTGTTTTGTTTTATTGGACGAGATTTTGAGAGGCACAAATTCAGAAGACAAGCAATTTGGAACGATGGAATACATCAAGCGACTTATTTCAACCACTGTACTTGGTATTATTGCAACCCATGATTTAGAGGTTTGTAAATTAGAAGAAGCTTATCCAGATGTGCTCTCCAACAGAAACTTTTCTGTAGAAATTGTTAACAATGAACTGGCTTTTGACTACAAACTTAGGCAAGGCATTTGCAATAGTAAGAGTGCTAGTTTTATGATGAAAAAAATGGGTGTTATATAATAATAAATCCTTCCACTTATTTTTTCCTCGCAAAATTGATTTCTGTGTGATTTATAATTTTTCATTATTGAGATGTCTGGTTGCATCTCTTCTATTCTTTTTTTCAAAATTACGTTCCATTGCACTTTTCAGGTCTATATCAAGCTGATTGGCAAGACAAGATATAACCCATAATATGTCTGCCAATTCATCTTGTAGTTTCTCCTTCCCTTCCGCCTCAGTAATAGGAACTTTAAATGACTGTTCTCCATGTATTCTAGCAATCAGCCGGGAAAATTCTCCAACTTCCTCAGCTAATATAATGGTATTGGTTTTAATGTCGAAGTATCTTACTCCAGTAGTATTAATCCACTGATCTACTGATTTTTGCAATGTTTGTAAGTCCATTATTCTTTATTTTTACTGTCTAAAATTATTGTGACAGGCCCATCATTGGTAAGGGATATTTTCATATCAGCCCCAAATACTCCTGTATGAATATTGCTATCAGGCGCACAAAGCTTTTTGCAATTGTCTATAAACGATTCGTATAAAGGAATTGCAGTATCAGGTTTTGCTGACTGTAAAAAAGAAGGACGATTGCCTTTTTTGGTTGAAGCAAAAAGTGTGAATTGAGACACGATCATTAACGAACCACATACATCAGATAAGGCTAAATTCATTTTACCTTCGTGGTCAGAAAATATGCGCATATTCGATATTTTATTTGCAAGGTATAAAACATCTTCTTCCTGGTCTGTCTGTTCTACACCTAGTAATACCAAAAACCCTATACCCATTGTCTTTTTTTCTGTACCATTGATTAAAATACTACACTCTGAAACTCGTTGAACTACTGCTCTCATTGTTACAAACATTAAATTATTTTCTTATATAAAATAAGCTGACTTTAAACTACGTGCATTTTGGTTTATAAACACCCATTCTGTGGATAACATATTAAAAAATAAATATGTTACTTTTATTATATAAATACGCATTAAACCAAAAAATCATATAATAATTTTTGATGATGAAACTAACGCTAAAAAAGATCAAAACGCAATTATGTTTGTTGTGTTAGTTATTATCAACAATGTTGGGTATTTTGTTAAGTTCTTGTTTGTCAATAATCAAAATTACAAAAGAAAGGTCTTAGCATCTTAGTAATGAATTATCCAAACATATTTAAAAATAAATATATAAACATTCCAACACTACTGATAGCGAAGCTTTCCTATTATATAAAAAAGAAAATTTCATCAATTAAGGGTTGGGGGCAAATTGTTTTTTTTGAATCTTTAAGGTTAGATTTGCATCAGGATAAATAGGGATATGGTTGGGTATAGGAAGTATACTATTTTTATTTTTTGTTTTGTTTTCTTAGTTGTGATTGCAGGAGGCATTGTAAGAACAACCCAAAGTGGCATGGGCTGTCCTGACTGGCCCAAGTGTTTTGGGAGTTGGATACCTCCTTTGACTGCGGATGACCTTCCGGCTGATTTTGAGAAATATCTGAAGAAGCAAGATATTGATCATTCTTTTAATGCATTTCACACTTGGATAGAATATATAAATAGGCTGCTAGGTGCATTACTTGGCTTACTGGTTCTGATACATTTAGTCTGGACTGTAAGAAAAAGAAAGGTCTTAGGTAACGTATTTTTGTACCACTCCATAGCAATGCTTATTGTTGTATTATTTACGGCATGGTTAGGTAAAGTAGTTGTAGATGAAAACTTGGCAGTTGTAAAAATATCTTTGCATATGATCACCGCTCTGGTTTTGGCTTTTATTCCACTTATGATTGTCAATTTGCTAGATCGGAATGAAAGTGTAAGTGGTCAAGTGGTGCCTAGGGGAATTTATATTCCGTATTTATTATTATTCATACTCTTACTTATCCAGCTATTGTTGGGAATTGGCGTACGGCAAGAGGTTGATGTGATATCAAAAGCTTCCGAATACTTAAACAGAGAAACGTGGTTGTCAACCGTTGGTCCTAGGTTTATAGTTCACCGTTCTTTCAGTTGGATTATACTGATAACTTCTATTTATCTTCTAATAAAGCATAAGGGGTATTATTTCAGAAGTGTTAATAAGATGATATTAGGATTGGTTGTAATTTTAATGATATTTGGTATTATGTTGAATTACCTCGATTTTCCTGCTTTTGTTCAACCCTTACATCTCTTGTTTTCTTTAATATTGATAGCTATGGTGTTTGGTGTTTTACATAAGGTTTTTGTTTCTTCCTTCTCCATGAAATCTTAACTTGTTTCTTTAGATTTAATTTTTTTAACTTTGCATCAAATTCTTTCTTTGTGAAATTTCAAATTCAAAAGGATTCAGATTTCTCCTACATGGAGACTCTTCCAGATAATAAAGAATATCCTTTGTTGTTGTTGCATGGGCTGATGGGTGCATTGAGTAATTTTGAGACAATAGTTGATTCATTTTCTGAAAAGATGAATGTCGTTGTTCCAATGTTACCAATTTTTGAGATGCCATTGAAATCACTTAGTGTAGACGGATTGGTTGATTATGTGTACAAATTCATCAAGTTCAAGAAGTATGAAAAGGTACATGTTCTTGGTAATTCATTAGGAGGTCACATTTGTCAATTATTGGCTTTACAGCATCCCGAGGTTGTACATAGTCTCATACTTACGGGAAGTTCTGGTTTGTTTGAAAGTGCTATGGGCAATACTTTTCCAAAGAGAGGTTCATATGAATATATAAGGCAAAAAACGGAGATGGTTTTCTATAATCCTGAAAGTGCATCCCAAGAACTCATTGATGAGGTTTATGATATAGTGAATGATTTGGGTAAGTGTATTAGGATTGTAAAAACTGCTAAATCTGCAGTAAGGCATAACTTAGAGGATAGATTGAAGGAAATCAAACAGCCGGTCTTATTGATATGGGGTTTGGATGATGAGGTAACTCCTGCGTGGGTTGGTAAGAAGTTCCATGATTTATTACCGAATTCAGAATTACATCTATTTGAGAAATGTGGTCATGTACCTATGATGGAGCATCCGGAAGAATTCAATGAACTTTTAGAGAGTTTTCTTAATAGGGTTTCATCATCAGTTGAGATTGTGTAAACGAGTTGTTTCACGTGAAACATAAAATAAAAAAGGACAGTTGTTTTACGACTGTCCTTTTTTATTGTTCCACGTGAAACAAGCTTTCTTGCTTATGGTCTACTTTCCCGTTCTTTAAATAATTGGAATCTATTTACTTCTTCCTTTTTAGGGTAGTGATTGTTACTCCTATCTATGTCCGCTGTTTCGTAGTTAGGGTCAAGCACTACACTCTTAATCTCCTTCTCTCTTGGAAATACTTTAGTTACAGATTTATCATCAAAGCGCCAGATCTCCGCTGGGATTACTACCTTCTCAGTAGTCCCGTCAGTGTATTCAAAACTCATAATAATTGGCATAGGTAAACCTCCCATATTTTTGAACGTCATCTGATAATAAGTCATTTGTTCTGCCTTAGTTGGAGTAAGGGGTGTTGTTGTTTGCTTGGCTTTTTCTATCAATGCTGCATTGGGAATTTGTTTATTATACATATCTAGAAGTGTCGTGTCTTTTTCAACATAGGTTTGTTGAATCTCCTTTTTGTTCTTTACCTTATAGATATAATTTTCTGCTTCTGCCATCTCAGCTTGTTTCATTTCCAGCAAAGCTTTTGGATCCGAAGGATTGGATTTAAAGACTTTTACTTCTTCAATACTTAAGTCGACAGGATCAGTGCCGTAAAACCATCCTTTCCAGAACCAATCCAAATCAACACTTGATGCATCTTCTATGGTTCTAAAAAAGTCTGCTGGCGTGGGATTTTTGAACTTCCATCTATTGCTGTATTCTTTGAATGCATAATCAAAGAGCTCACGACCAAGAATTGTTTCTCTCAATATGTTGAGGGCAGTAGCAGGTTTCCCGTATGCATTATTCCCAAATTGTTTGATGTTCTCAGAATTTGTCATGATGGGTGTGAGGCCACTTTGTTCGCCGCTCATATAGGATACAATATTTTCTGCTGGTCCTCTCCTTGAGGGATAATCTCTTTGCCATTGACTTTCTGAAAGAAATTGTAAATAGGAGTTGAGGCCTTCATCCATCCAAGTCCATTGCCGTTCGTCGCTATTTACAATCATAGGAAAATAGTTATGACCAACTTCGTGTATGATCACGCTGATCATACCATACTTTACTCTTTCGGTATAACTACCGTCCTCTTCACATCTACCAAAGTTGAAGCAAATCATAGGGTATTCCATTCCTATTTTATCTGCATTGATACTCCAAGCGACAGGGTAAGGATAATCAAAAGTGTATTGCGAATAAGTGTTGAGTGTGTGTGCAACTGCTTTTGTGCTATACTTTTCCCAAAGAGGGTTTCCTTCTTTAGGATACATAGACATTGCCATAATGGTTTTTCCATTCTGAACCACAGCCATGGCATCCCAAATAAACTTTCGAGAAGATGCAAAAGCAAAATCTCTCACGTTATCTGCTTTAAACTTCCAGGTTTTGGTGCCTTTCAATTTTGTTTTTTCTCGTTCAAGAGCTTCTTCTTCGGTTGCAATAATTATTGGTTGTACCGTTTCCGTTTTAGCTTTATTGTATTTAGCTAGCTGATTCTTTGTCAAGAGTTGTGGCATGTTTTGCAGTTCTCCTGTAGCTGCCACTAAATGATCTTCAGGAACTGTAATTTCAACCAGGTAGTTACCAAAAGTTAAGGTAAACTCACCGGCACCCAAGAACTGTTTGTTTTGCCAACCGCTCACGTCATCATAAACGCACATTCGTGGAAAAAACTGAGCGATTGTATAAAGGTAGTTGTCATCCTTAGGAAAATACTCATAACCACTTCTACCACCAATTTTAAGTCTGTCATTGATGTTGTAAGACCACTTTATTGCAAATGAGAATGATTGTCCTTTGAGTAAAGGCGCAGGCAATTCTACCCGCATCATTGTTTTTTGAATGGTGTATTTGAGGGGCTTTCCAGTTATATCTGTAATAGAGCTAATTTTATGCCCACCATCAAAATCATTGAGCATTGCATCAGCTTGAGCTTCTGTCATCTCTTCTCCGACTTTTGATGTTGATATTTTATAACTGTCAGAATCTTTAGCTCGTTGATTTTGGTCTAGTTGCAGCCACAGGTAGGTAAGAGCATCAGGGCTGTTGTTGAAATAAGTAATCGTTTCACTCCCTGTTATAGATTGATTATTATCATCCAAGGTTACTTTGATATTGTAGTCGGCTCTTTGTTGCCAATACTCATGACCAGGTGCCCCAGATGCTGTACGGTAACTGTTTGGCGTAGGTAAAATAGGACCTAGCTGCTCAAATTTACCTTGTGCTATAACATTAGAAATAAATAAAGAACCCAATAAGATTGAGAATAATAATTTTGCCATCATTAATATGTTTGGTTAGAAATGCTAAAATAACTATTGTGTGCTTTTAAACACAAAAAGTTCGTTACTCCTAAATCTTTTATTTTTTGAATGGGGCCGAATCATAGATATTATTGAGCAATCAATTGGTAAATTACACCATAAAAAAACAAGTATTGGCAGGCATTTATATACATATACCTTTTTGTAAACAGGCGTGTACTTATTGTAATTTCCATTTTTCTACCTCTTTGTCACGCAAAGCAGACTTATTAAATGCAATTGTTATGGAAATGGATCAGCGCGTAAGATCCGACGAAACGATTGATTCCGTATATTTTGGAGGAGGCACACCTTCACTATGTTCTTCAAAAGAAATTGAAAATTTGTTATCCTGTTTAAAACGTAAGGTTTCTTTTTCCAAAGAGATAGAAATAACTTTGGAATGTAATCCCGACGATCTCTCAGGACAATATTTATCCGACATACTTGAAGTAGGTATAAATAGACTTTCAATAGGTGTGCAGTCCTTTTATGATTCTGATTTGAAATTTATGAATAGAGCTCATAATTCGCTTGAAGCGAAAACATGTATACAGAATGCTTTATCAGCAGGTTTTGATAACATTACTATTGACTTGATCTATGGAAGTCCAACGACAACAAATGACATGTGGTTAGAGAATATACAAAGAGCACTTGGATCAGGAATACACCATTTATCAAGTTATGCTCTAACTGTTGAAGATAAAACTAAGCTCAATTATGATGTAAAGTTGGGAAAGGTACATGTCAACGAAGAAACTGCTGCTACACAATTTGATATCCTCTTAGCTCAACTCAATTTATACGGATTTGAACAATATGAAATATCCAACTTTTGTAAGGAAGAAAAGTATGCTAAACACAACACTTCTTATTGGCAAGGTAATTCTTATATAGGTTTAGGGCCTGCTGCCCATAGTTATGATGGAAAGAAAAGGCGATGGAATATTGCAAATAATGCCTTGTACATGAAAGGTATTAGAGAAGCCTCTATTTATTGGGAAGAGGAAGTACTGACGGTCAATGATCGGTATAATGAGTACATTATGACTGGCCTAAGGACGAAGTGGGGTATAAAGACTGTGGAAATATCCAGCCTATTTGGAAATGATGTTTATGAATACTTCCAAAAAAGCTTTGCTGAGTGCGCATACAAAGATAAATTGTTAGTAAGCGAAGGAACGATCACAATAACCGAGCATGGCCGCTTTTTTGCAGACGCTATTGCTGCTTCCTTGTTTAAAATATAATGTTAGAGCAAAAATTAAAATTGTGCATTATTACACCAGCTTTCAATCCTTCAAAAGATGAAATAGGATTCTATTGTGCAAACATTAAAAGCATCCACGAAGCAATTGGAGGTTTATATGACCTTACATTTATTGTGGTAGATGACGGCAGTGAAGAGGAAATTAGCTTGCCAAAAAGCTCCACGGCATACAGATCACTCCTAAGACACGACGTAAACAAAGGAAAAGGGGCAGCCATAAAAACTGGAGTAAAATTTATTCAAAATACTGACATTGTTGTTTATACAGATTTTGATTTTCCTTATGTATTAAATAATATGTACGATATGATTGATCTTATGGTATCTCAAGATGCTGATATTATGGTAGCAAAAAGAAGTCAAGCGTATTTTTCTAAATTACCATTACAAAGAAAAGTGATTTCAAAACTATTATTGTTTGTAAATAAATATGTCATGGGTTTAGATCATTATGATACTCAGGGAGGATTAAAGGTTCTAAATGCAAAAAATTCTGATCTTCTACTAAGTACAAGGTCAAATGGCTTTCTGTTTGAAATAGAATTTATTTATGCAGCGCAGAGTGTAGGGTTAAAGATTTTGGACTATGTTGTACAATTACGAGCCGATGTGCTTATTCCGCCCATCAGTTGGCAAAGTATTGTCAAGAATATTCGCGCGCTGTTTGTAATTCTCGTAAAAAGAAAATACTAAGTAAACTTCTCTTTTAAATATTCGCCCGTAAAGGATTTCTGCTCCTTGATGATTTGTTTAGGAACTCCTTGATATAAAAGTTTACCTCCGTGTACTCCACCTTCGGGCCCTAAGTCTATCAACCAATCAGCTGATTTTATTACATCCAGGTTATGTTCAATAATTAGAACGGTATGACCATTTTCAACCAAAGCATTGAAAGCATCCATCAATTTGTTTACGTCATGAAAATGCAAACCCGTGGTAGGCTCGTCAAAAATGAAAAAGATATTTTTAGAGGCATATTCTTTGGTGAGAAAGGAAGCAAGTTTTACCCTTTGCGCTTCTCCTCCAGAAAGCGTATTGGAAGCCTGTCCAAGATGCACATATCCCAATCCCACATCTTGCAGCGGTTGTAGTTTGCTGATGATGTCTTTTTTCTTTTTAAATAATTCCAAAGCTTCATCAACAGTTAGTTCTAATACATCATATATACTCAGGTCTTCGTAGGTGACTTCTAAAACTTCACTTTTAAACCGCTTGCCACCACATTCATCACAAACCAGGTTTACATCAGCCAAAAACTGCATTTCGACTGTAATGTTACCGTCTCCTTTACATGTGTCGCATCTTCCAGCATCAACATTGAATGAGAAAAATTTTGGATCGTATCCCCGAATTTTGGATAATGGCTGCTCAGAAAACAATTTTCTGATGGCATCGTAAGCTTTCACATAGGTAACAGGATTGCTTCGGGAAGATTTGCCGATTGGAGATTGATTGATCATTTCAACAGATGCAATTCTGTTGAGATCACCAGTTAATTGGTCAAATTTACCAGCTGCCATTGGAACGGGTTCACCGAGATGTGCGAGCAAAGCAGGATATAAAATTTGTTTGATTAATGTTGTTTTACCAGAACCAGATACACCAGAAACACAAGTGATTGTGTTTAGCGGAATCATAATGTTCACATTTTTGAGATTGTGTTGTCTGCAACCAGTGAGGGTAATACTATTGGTGTAGGTTCTTACATTTAGAGGGATGGGTATCGATCTTTTTCCTGAAATATATTCTGAAGTAAGAGAGTTGACACCTTTTTGAAATTCTTCGTAGGGACCAGCATAAACCAAGTGTCCACCATTGATCCCAGCTTCAGGACCAATTTCTATGATGTAGTCAGCATTTCTGATGATTTCCTCTTCGTGTTCCACAACAATGACTGTATTACCCAGATCTCGTAGATTTTTTAAAACTGTCACAAGTTTGGCGGTATCTTTTGGATGTAAACCGACACTTGGTTCGTCCAAAATGTACATAGCATTTGTCAAATTACTGCCAAGCGTCCTAGTGAGGTTTATTCTTTGTGTTTCTCCACCACTGAGACTAGCAGAAAGTCTATCAAGTGATAAATATGGTAAACCAATATCTATCATTGTTTTGAGACGATTGCTTATTTCCAGAATAATGCGATTGGAAACGGTGGCATCGTATTCATTGAGTTTGAGTTCTGATATCCATTTATATAAATCCTCGATAGAAAGGCTAATGAGCTGACTGATATTTTTATCGCCTATTTTTATGTAAGTAGCTTCTTTTCTCAATCGGCCACCTTTACACTCTGTACAAGTGGTGCGTCCTCGGAAGCGAGCGAGCATCACACGGTTCTGTATTTTATAGGTTTTTTCTTCTATATCTGCAAAAAAATCGTTGATTCCCCAAAAGTGTTGGTTACCCTTCCAAAGCAATTCTCTTTCTTCTTCCGTGAGATCTTTTACTGGCCGATGAACAGGAAAGTTGAATTTTGAGGCAGAATGAATCAGTCTATCCAGCCATTCTTTGCCTTTTTCTCCTCTCCAACAAGCAATAGCTTCTTCATAGACACTCAAACTATCGTCAGGAATGACTTTATCCGCGTCAATACCCAAAATTCTACCATAACCCTCACACTTTGGACATGCTCCGTATGGATTATTGTAGTTGAACAATTGATGGTTTGGTTCCAAAAAGACCAAGCCATCCAATTCAAAACGATTATTAAATGAAACATCAGGAGTATCGGTAATAGAAATAATGCAATTTCCTTCTCCCTCTGAAAATGCTGTAGTCACAGAGTCCGCTACGCGCTTTTTATTTTCTTCATCGTCGGAAACAACAAAGCGATCTATGAGTATTTTGATATCGAAAGCGTGGTTGGTTGTCGTCAATTTTTTGTCCTGAAAACGTTTGTCTTCCAGTAAGTCATTGAGACTGATCAAGGCATTTTCAAAAAATACACGGTTGTATCCTTTTTGTAATAAAAGATCAAACTCTTGTACAAGCGTCCTTTCGTGTTTATTTTGTAATGGTATGTATAGATGAATGCGACTGCCATCCTCTTTGGAATAAATGTAATCAACAACGTCAGTAACGGTATGTCTTTTTACTAATTCGCCAGATATTGGACTATATGTTTTTCCTATCCGCGCATATAACAGGCGAAGATAATCGTAAATCTCTGTAAGTGATCCTACAGTACTACGGGCATTGGATGAATTTACTTTTTGATCAATAGCGATGGCAGGACAAATACCTCGGATAAAATCGACCTCAGGTTTTTTCATCCTATCTAAAAATTGCCGCGCGTAGGAAGATAAACTCTCTACATATCTGCGCTGACCCTCAGCATATAAAGTGTCAATAATAAGTGAAGATTTTCCAGAACCAGACAAACCAGTGACTACAACCAGTTTGTTTTTTGGAATGATGAGGTCAATATTTTTGAGGTTATTGGAACGAGCCCCCTTGATGTGAATATTGTGCTTCAGAAAATTGTTATGCTCAGAGTTAGCGCTAGTTTCCATAATAAGTCCAAAAATATAATCGAAGAGAAAAAGTAGAAACGGCTACAGACAGTTAAAGTTTCAAAAACAGAGCTTATCTCATTTTTGGTCTTCTTCTTTTGCCACTGCCACCACCTTGTTGCATCATTTGCATGCCTTGTTTACCCATAGATCGCGCAACATTCATTTGTCCGCGGTTATTGATGGCTTTCTCAAACATTTCCATTTGTTCTTTGATGACAGGCTCAGTAATTTTTAATTTCTTGATCTGCATGACGTAATTTTTGGCCCCTGCCCAGTTATTGCGTTGTGCGTGAATGTTGGCCAATTGTAAAAGAACCATTCCTTTTTCATTGTCAGTTGGAAGGTTGAGAGACAGAGCCGTGTTGAAATGTTCCTCTGCCAATTTATTATTTTGGCGAGAAGCTTCAATTGTACCTTTCATCACATAAAAGATAGCTCGGTTTGTTACATAAAGCAACTTTGGGAATTTTGTCATCGCAAGCCTCTGTTCTGCGCCATCAAAATCTTGTAGTTGTATTAGCTCTGCGGCAGACTGGACTGTACCCAACAAAAAGTAACTAGCGAGTAGAGCCAAACCAATCAAAAGAAAGATAAAAGCATACCAAAACCCAAATAGAATCGCTAGGATCGTTCCTCCAATCAGACATAAAGCAATGAGTCCTAGTTTTAAGTAAATATTGATCTTAAACATGATGTGTCAATAATTTTTGCGAATGCAAAGGTAAACTAAAAAGAACATTGAAGTAAAAAATATATTCTTTTAGAACTTTATTGTAGTTGCAAAAGTGAATAAATAACCAAGTCTTGACTGTTGGGCAAAATATGTGCACATATTATTTAATTCAGTGTTCTACATTTTAATTCAAACCAGTTGCGGATAGGCCCTTCAAGATGAGGTAAGATCAAAGATTTAACCTTATGATGATAGGCGTTGAACCAAGCTTTTTCACTCGTGTCAAGCATTGTTTCATCAATCATGCTGATGTCAATGGGGTAGTAAGTCAGGGTCTCAAACTTTAAATAATTGGGAAAATGTGGATGTGGCACCGTAAGAATGAGATTCTCCACCCGGACACCATAATTATCCGTTTCATAATATCCCGGTTCATTTGAAGTAATCATGCCAGGCATCATTGGTGTTTTTGTTTTTTGATTGTACATACCCGCGATGCTTTGAGGTCCCTCATGTACATTGAGACAAAAACCTACACCATGACCTGTACCGTGGCCATAATTTTGGCCATTTTGCCATAAATATTGTCTGGCAAGAATATCTAGATGCATGCCCGAAGTCCCTACAGGAAATACAGCTTTTGATAATGCAATCATACCCTTGAGTACCAGAGTGAAAGATCGTTGTACATTTTTTGTTGCACCACCCAGTGAAATGGTTCGCGTAATATCAGTAGTACCGGATAAATATTGGCCACCAGAATCAACAAGCAAAACACCAGAAGGATGAATGGTTGCAGATTTATTTTCGTCTGGATGATAATGAACGATTGCTCCGTTTCCTTCATATCCAATAATCGGGGCAAAACTATCTCCCAAGTATCCTGGTAAAAGGCTACGTTCAAGACTTACAATTCGGGAAAATTCATACTCTGTTGTTGTCCTTGTTTTTAATGTTTCATGAAGCCAGTAAAAAGCTTTTGCCAGCGCAACGCCATCTTGGACCATCACTTGCTGGGTATTAGCCACCTCAGTATTATTTTTGATTGACTTTTTGAGTTGAATAGGTGACGTTACTTCTTTAATATTACCATTACATGCTTTATAGATACTGACAGAAGTGAGATTGGAATCCAGGCCAATATTCGTTTTTTCTTCCAAAATGTTTAAATGTGAAATGACGCTATCATAATTTGACAATGTAACGCGAGCTGTACTCAAGGAAACAAGCGCAGACTGGGAAAAACGCGATGCATCCACAAAGAGTAAACTTTCATCACGACCAACAAGCAAATAAGCAATAAAGACAGGATTGTATAGTACGTCCGAACCCCGCAAGTTGAGCAGCCAGGCAATTTCATCCAGTGCGGTGATCAGAAATTGGTCGAGGTTATTTTCTGTGAGAAAATTTCTCAGAAAATCTAATTTTTCTGATACGGAAGAACCACAATATTGATCTTCCAAAGCAAAAACAGGAGACAAAGGCAGAGACGGCCTATCTGCCCAAACTTTAGCAATCAAATCCAGATCTGTTCGGATTTGAATATCTTGGGACAACATTTTTTTGAAAGTTGTGTATTGATTTTGGGAAATATCGAAACCATCAACAGCAAGGACTGCGTTGCCAGGTAGGTTTTCTTTACACCACAAGATATATGAAAACGGTGTTTTTGGATCTTGTTTCATCATTTCAAATGGCCCACCAGCAAGTTCCTGCACCGCTTGAATATAATACCGGGAATCAGTCCACAAACCAGCAAAGGTATGAGTAATTACCACTGTGCCAGCAGAGCCGGTGAAGCCAGTAAGCCAGAGTCGGTCATTCCAACAAGGTGCTAAATACTCGCTTTGATGTGGATCGGTTCCAGTAATAATATAAGCATCGACTCCTTGTGCAGCCATCAAAGATCTAATCTGTTTTACCTTTTCGTATATGTCTGACATTATTATTCGTTTTATGTAAATGAAAAGTAAATTTATTTAGATAGGGCTCTGGTATTATTTCAAAAAAGAGCCTCGTCATTCTTAAATTGTCTTTAATTTTTGATTCAAAAGTGAATGGCTCAAGCGTTACAATAAAAATATAAACAAAAACACATATTCAAAAAGCCAATAATATGTAATAAGCTGTTATATTTGTAAAATCTAAAGAATTGTCACCAAAAAACAAAAATCAAAACCACCACACAAAACTAAAGTATTATATAAGTTGTATTAATTATTTAGCAGAAAAAAAATAAAACGAGCGCTATGTTGAGGCAAACTTTGAGCCAAAAAATGCTGCAAAAGTTATCACCCCAACAGATTCAATTGATGAAGCTGTTGCAGATACCTACTGCAACACTGGAAGAAAGAATTAAAGAAGAGCTTGAAACAAATCCAGCTTTGGAGGTAGGAGATACCTATCAAGAGGTGTTCGATGTGGATGGTGGTAATGATAAAGAAGAGTCCAATGAAAATAATGAAGACGGAGTTGACTATGAGTTGGACGACTACTTGACCCAATATTTGGAAGATGATCCGGCAAGTTATAAAACAAGGGATGAAAGTTATGGAGAAGAAGAAGAAGACAGGAGCATGCCTGTTCCTGTGGAGGTTTCTTTCCATGATAATTTGATGCGTCAGTTGGGTATGGTAATTTTCGAAAAAGAGGAAGATGAAATCATTGCCAAACAAATCATTGGATCTATTGATGAAGACGGATATCTTCGAAGGGAGCCATCTGCAATTGTAGATGATTTGATGTTTTCACAAAGTATTGAGGTCGGCAAGGATGATGTAAACAGACTTTTAAAAATTATTCAGAAATTTGACCCACAGGGTATAGGTGCTAGAGATTTGCG
>JAKQLF010000031.1 GCA_029567325.1 Bacteroidota bacterium
TCGAAAATGGAACAGATATCAGGTACATTCAGCAGCTTCTGGGTCATGGTTCGGTTAAAACCACCGAAATCTACACACATATCACCGATATTGCCAAAGCGAAAATCAAAAGTCCACTGGATATGTTATAACCAATTCGAATTCCAACCCTCTGCTTGTAAAGCAGATGCTCTAAACCGGTTGAGCTAAACGTCCGAAAAGAAATAGGATTACCTCCTCAACGGCATCAAGCAACATATCGGGCAACATGTCTAATAACTTCATTTCTTATTCGGCCTTTGTGCCTTTCACAATGGCAACGACAGTCTTTTTGTCCTTTGGCAGTCTTGTGGGTCAGAATCGTGTAAAGCTCATCATTGGATAGAGATATTTCGTCAATACTCAAATGTGTGCCCCGTTACCGCACGAACCGAGCCGCCAGCCGGCAGAGGGCTCAACGTAGGCAATCGTGCTGCAGCGGAGGAGTCCTTGCTCAAGCTGTTCAATGTTGGAGCGAAGAGCAATCTGGAAGTCGCGTTCAAGCCCAAAAGTTGTCTCTATCGCCTCGATGACTTCTTCAGCTACAGAAGGTTCAGTATAGGTACCCATTGTCAAATGGGCCTTGATTGCGCTGATCGTTCCTATAGATACTCCAACTTTCGCAGCGATTTGCTCTCTGCCTGATTTGCCTTACGTTAATAAGGCAATGATTTCGGTTTTTTGATTTTCTGATATTGGACTCATTTAATTCTTACCTCAGCAATGGCAGATAACGTTCCCAGCATAAAAGAAGTTCCGCCCTCAGCGAAATTTGGGTGAGCAAAGCGAACCTTTTATGCTGTGTTAGGCGACGTTTTAGTGTCATTTTTCCCAAATAATTTTCCCCAATATTTCAGGAGGGAATAAACCTACTACGGACTTTGGGGCTAAATACTTTGAGGTAGATGTATTCCCATTTTGCAAATACGATTTCAAAATATCTTCAGGCTTTACGCTTTCTGACTTATTAATAATGTCTTGTTTGATCGCTTTCTTAAGAAAATCTATACTCTTGTCACCAATATTTGTAAATTTTTTATGCACCGAATACCTCATATTTTTAATGTCTGGGATTTTTACATTTTTATCTTCTTTAAAGAAAAACCACACATCAATATCTTTAATACCAGTTTTTCCATCCACAAAATGTTGTGCTGCTCCTTGACATAGACATATAGCAATAAGTTTATTTTCATATACTCTGTATTTCCCCTTAGGGTTACCAACTTCATTAAGAAATCTCTTTAGTTCTTCTTTTGCATATTGTTCTATTTCTTTTAGATCTTCGATTGTCAATTTTTCATAAGTCCTTACCTCTTCTTTACCTTGCATATGTCTCGCTCCTTCAATAAAATTGCCCATAACGGTTCTCAGCTATACGCAGGCAGGGCATTTTACCACTGAACTTCACACGAAGAACTGAACTTTAAATTTACCACTTTCCTGTCCTACGAAGCACGAAACCCCTGCTTGCGTATAGGTGATGTTGTGCCTTCGTTGTTCTTTTTCGTCCGTTTGTTTGTCGGTCGTTTTGGTCGTGGGTTGGGACAGAAACACTCTTTGCCAAGCTTGGGTTTTAGCGTAGGCTTGAGCGGCTTGGCAATGTGTGTGGCTGTGAGGGTTGGCTATTTGATTTCTATTGCTTTCCATCCCCATTCATTTTTCTTTTTATTGAATGATAGTATCGCTCTTCCCTTTACCTGCTGTCCATCAGTTAGCTTGCTTTCTTCTATAATTTTGGGTTCAACAAAGATGTCTTCTATAAAACCAAAGTTTTGTGGAGAAATTACCTTTATTGTTCCTTCAAAATCTTTCATTGCATCAGATGCCACATTAGAGTCAGCTTTTTTAGCAGAAAGGATTTTATAAAAACCATCTTGTCCGTCTCCATTAAAACGTACTTTTAAAAGGTCGCCAATTTGTGGTTTTGTCAAATTGCCTGAGTAATTGAAGAATCCAAATTTCCGCTTATCCTTCACAAAATTCAGCATACTCTTGTTTTCGTTCACAAACTCAACTGCAATTATTTCTTCCGGTATGTCCTGAAACAATATTTCCTCTGCTTGCTTGATGTGGCTTGAATACAAATCTTGGTTATCCTTTTTAGCTATGGCAGATTTATACCACTCTTGTTCTGTCCATTGCACTATTTGATTCGGCAACTTCCATTCGTGTTTCTCTCTTGTTGCTATAACTTTTTGTATCTCCGTTTTGGCTTCATTGTACATTTTTTTTTCAATGAGCATTTCAGAAAAAGTCTGTCTTAACTTAACTAAAAAGTCTTCGGGGGTTTTTAAGCTCAGGGCTTTGCAATAACAAGCAAACTGAATTTCTTTATCATTTGGAAATATTTCTGCCATCAGTTCCCACACCCAAAAGTCATTTCTTTTTTGTTTGGCAAAAGGTATAAATGCAGATAGAACATTTTCATCACTACCTGATGCCAAAAGGAGCTTAGCCTTGAAATAGGGCGGATATTGATAGTCAGGATGTTTATCTATCAAAGAGTCCAGTTTTGGCAAGAATGATTGGATCTTTTCCTTGTCAATGACTCTTTGCTGTCCAAAAGGATCTAAAGCTTCTCCTTCCAAAAGCTTCTTGGAATAAGCAATGTATGCTTGTTCAGCAATAGACATCATCTTTTTGCCTTTGAACTCCTCTTTTAAATAGTCTTCGGAACGAAGATTATCAAAATTCCACCAGTCGGCAAAAGTTAGATAGTTTGACCAGTTTTGATAGCCTTTGTGAAAGGCTTTGTAAATAAAAGAATACGCCTCAGATGGCTTGGTGAAATGAAAGTTCCTGATAATTTCAAACAACTCATTGATTTTACCATAATCTACTTGATCTTGATTCTGTAGTGCAAAAACTAAACGACCGATTGGCCAAGCACAATTGTCAAAGACCATTTTTTCATCTTCGGGTAATTGCAGGTCTTTAATCTTTATAAGATTATCCTTGAATGCTTCATATAATTCAGGTTGAGCGTTCTTTTTGAGATATTCATAATACACCCATGCGGCAGCCCGCTTGTTCCAAATGTTTTCGGGTTCTGTTTCCAAAGCCTGAATTGCCAATTGCAAAGCTTCATCAAGCTTACCTGCTTGTTTAAGTTCTTTGATTTCTTTAAATGACATAATCAGCTTCTTTTAGGTTGTTTACAATGGATTTGATTCTGCCTAGAATTTCGGGGCAGTCACATTTCTTTTCCAATGGAAGCACTCGACCGAAAAAACCTGCTTTATCATATTCAAAGTCAATTATGCAAGACCGTCCATTATTATCTATGGTATATCTTTCACGGTATTCGAGATGCTGGATTTTGGTAATGATTTCATCTTTTGATAAACCTTTACTTATAAAATCGAATAGCTTTTTCAAGAATGGCTTCTCTTCTTCAATGGCTACATCAAATTCAATTTGGGTCAGAATACCTTCAATGTTGTTCCTGTTTACTACAATCGGAGTAGCACACTCTAGTATTTTTGTGATGGTTTCAAATAACTCATCAGAATTGGTTTGTGCAGGTAGCTTTTGAAAATTGCTTTTAAAAACATTCTGACCATTAACCCAATGTTTGAATGCTGCTGTTTGGGCTTCTCTTTTGAAGATATATCGTATTTCATACCCAACTTTCTGCCAAGCTTCAATATCTATGTAATGTTTTCGGAGATTATACCACCTATGAATAAAATGATCTTGGATAGTCAATGGTGCATCAACTAAACCAAATTTTTCCAATTCCGGCAAAACTTCATTGATATTGATTTCAGTTGTCGGATTTGATTGTCCTGTCAACTCATTGAAGGCTTGTTGAACATTCACGTCAATAAAATTCATGGCTGAAAAGGATGAAAAATACGGTGGATTGACGCAAAACAGTTTTTTAGATGCTCGGGTAACGGCAGTGTATGCCCACCGATAGAACTCTGGATTGGTTTTACCCGAACGTTCATGAGGTGATTCATAAAAGTTAAAATTCTCTTTTGTACCCTTATCCCAAAATACAAAGGCATTTGACCATTCACCGCCCTGGGCTTTGTGGCAGGTTACTGCATAACCGTATTTCAAAAGTATGCAATTGAAATACTTATCGTTGATAATGGCTTCCTTAAATTCCTCTGTACCCTTTTTAAGTTTGGGATGCCTGTTTTTAAAATCCACATAAAGGGCTCTTTGCTCTTCGGGTTTTAAGTAGTCATCACCGTATAGATAGTTTTCTAAAATAAATCCGTTTATGGTTTTGGGCTGATTGTTTTCATCAGGTAAAACAAGGCTAATTGCCCTCCAAGTTAATCTTACAGTTTTTGTTTTTCCTTTTTCAATGTAAAAACTAACTTCTCTGCTTTCAACTTGCGGACTGGCTTCTGAAACAATCGCAAATTCACCGTTCATGATACCTAAACGGTAATTGTTGCCACCAATGATAACGGTATCGGATGCCTGAATAGGTAAATCATCTCCAAATTTTTCTCTGCGGATAGCTCGGTTCAAATCAAGTGCTGTTTTGTTTTTGTAGCAGATGATTATTTTTTGGTCTTGTTGTGCCTTGTAGGTTTCTAAGTAATCTTGATAAGCTGGATTGAAAATGTCCCGTCCATTTTCTCTCAAATCAAAATCATTGAAGTAGCCAGAAGTAAGGCACTGCCTTATTTTAGTGGCTGAAATCAAAATGCCATTATTGGCATCTTGACGTTTCACTTCCTTCATTTCCGCTTGCGAAACAGAAACCTTGTAAGTCTCACTTAGATAATTCGGGTCAAGTGCAGGGGAGAAGTTCATTCCTATTGGTGGCAACTGCGCAGGGTCACCAATGAAGATGATTTTGCTGGTTGTGGTAGCTTCTTGAATTCTTCCATAAGTCATTAGGTCTCGCAACAAATGCCCACTTCCAAAGCG
>JAKQLF010000053.1 GCA_029567325.1 Bacteroidota bacterium
ACCCAAGACCCAAAAAAAGAAAAAGGCATTTCTATGATGCTTATAAGCACTATTGAGCCTTAACTTAACGACATTGAATGGCCTTTTCAAAAGCTAATAAATTTTTACCTCAAGAATATCATTTCGCTCTAATGGGTAAAATCATGTGCCATCCCGCTAGAATTCGGATTTTACGCAGAATTTTAGAAGGGGGTGAAAATGGAGCTACTTTTGATACCATTAAAAGAGACATGCCTTTGAAGGATAGTACACTTTCGCATCATTTCGAATTTTTAAGAAAGAATAATATCATCAAATCTATAAATTTTGGACACTCAACCAAACATTCCATAAATCCCGAATTAGATTTCACGCTTTATCGCATCGTTCAACTCATACTCAGTGTTCCTATTGTCCCCGATGAAGATGAAGCTTATGATCTTCACCTGCTTTCAAAATAGCTTTTTCCACAAATGGTGAACCCATTTAATTTAGTAAATTTACACTTGTTTATAAAATGAGTTTGTTTGCCAAATCACGTCCATGCTAGCCCCGTTGTTGCCTTCAAGTGGAATGTTGCAGATCAATTTCTGTCGCAAGCCCTAGGATTCGCCTTCAACATCATCATGGTGAGATTATTATCACCTACAGAATTTGGCCTCTTCGCCGTGCCCATGGTTATATTTTTACTTGCGCGGACTCTACAAGATGGTGCCACAACCAACTTAATATTTAGGAAACAAAATCCTTCTTTACATTTGATGAAAAGCATTTATGGATTTACTACCCTGCTGACTATCATTATAGGTATACTTTTATTCTTTCTCATAGCACCTATCTCTGCATGGTGGACAAACCAACCAGAGGCTAATATCATCACAAAGTATCTCAGCATAGGTTTTCTATTCACAATTCCAATGATTTTCCACGAAACTGTTTTCAAAAAAAGAATGGATTTTAAATCATTATTTGTGATCAGTATAATTGCCACTACTTTATCTGGCATTCTAGGAATTATCCTCGCTTATAAAGGACTGGGAGTGTGGAGCTTGGTTATTAAACAATTGGCGTTTATCCTTTGCTCTTTTATTGGTTACACTTTAAAATTAAAATGGCAGGAGGGAATTTCATTTGAGTTTGAAGAATTGTGGAAACACAAATCCTTTACACTTCCGCTTATTGCAGACCAGACGTTTTCTTTTGCTGTTAGAAATATTGACAGCCTTTTGGTGAGTAGGTATCTGGGGGGTAACGCTTTGGGTATTTATGATCGCGCATATAAATTCCTGACTTTACCCATTCAACAGGTGGGTGGTGCGTTCTCTAGAGTCATGTTACCTTCTATGTCAAACATTCAAGATAAAATGAAACTACAGCAAATGTTTCTCACGATATGCGGTGTCGTTTCTCTCATTTTATTCCCTTTGATGGCTGGTTTATTTGTCCTCTCAGAACATTTCGTGCTGTTGATTTTAACCCCAAAGTGGCGTGAACTCATCCCCCTTCTAAAGGTGTTTGCAATTTTGGCTTGCTTCCAAACAATCTCAACTCTTGTTGGAAACTTATTTGTAATCGGAGGCAATACAAAAGAAATGTTCAAATTCAGCTTGTTTACCAAACCAATATATATTTTGGTTTTTATCATCACAACTGTTTATTACCGCGACCTTTTTTTATTGGCATTATTTTACGCAATTTCTTCTATCATTTTTTCCTTTCCACTTTGGCATTTGGCAGGAAAAGCCATAGAATTGAAATTGTCTTCTATTTTGAAAGCTATTCTACCTCAGGCAATGGCTGCTTTCATAATGGCATTGATTCTCTATTTAGTCAAAACTTATGCTGCTAGTGATATCACTTTTTTCAATTTTTTCACATTAATGATTACAGGAATACTTAGTTTCTACTTGATGATGTATATTTCAAAAAATAAGGCATTTCAAGAAGCAAAGCATTTTTTGAAACTGGATTAGTTTTTAATGGCCAAGCATAAACTTATTAAATATATTCAGCTGGGAATTGTAAAAAAGAGCCATATATTCCCTTCCACAATCCAATACATACAACTGTAATTCATATATTAATACATTACATTTAATTCCATATTAGAAAATTGGAAAACGACTTGAGAATTGTATTAAAGTGAAAAAAAACGAGTCAATACATCATAATTTCACACTTTTTACTGTTGAATAATAAAGTAAACAAGCCAATTTATAGCCAGTATTGTATAATTTTGCGTTTCTATAAAAAAGAATTGATATAATGAGTGAACCAAAAAGTTTATTTGATAAAGTGTGGGATGCACACGTAGTGAAAAGCATAGAAGATGGACCAGATGTTCTTTTTATCGACAGACATTTTATCCATGAGGTAACAAGTCCAGTTGCTTTTTTGAGTATGGAACAAAGGGGGCTCAAGGTTTTGCACCCCAATAGAACTTTTGCAACCGCAGATCACAACACTCCTACAATCAATCAACATTTACCAGTTGCAGACGCATTATCTGCCAACCAACTTCTTGCGCTTGAAACAAATACTGGTAAGTATGGAATTTCTCACTGGGGCCTTGGCCACTATAAAAATGGAATCGTTCACGTTGTTGGGCCTGAAAATGGTATCACACTTCCAGGCATGACCATCGTTTGCGGTGACTCACATACTTCTACTCACGGTGCATTTGGCGCAATCGCATTTGGCATTGGAACTTCTGAGGTTGAAATGGTATTGACTTCTCAGTGCATCATGCAGCAGAAAGCTAAAAAAATGCGCATTGTCATCAATGGCAAAGTCAGTGAAGGTGTTTTACCAAAAGATGTCATCCTTTATGTGATCGCGAAAATATCAGCAAGTGGTGCTACTGGATATTTTGTGGAATATGCAGGTGAAGTATTTGAAAGTATGTCTATGGAAGGTAGGATGACCGTTTGTAATATGAGTATCGAAATGGGTGCTCGTGGTGGTATGATTGCGCCAGATCAAAAAACATTTGACTACATACAAGGTAAAGAACTAGCTCCAAAAGGTGCTGATTTTGATAAATTGGTTGAATACTGGAAAACTTTGAAAACAGATGAGGGTGCTCAGTTTGACATAGAATACGTCTATGATGCTGCCGACATCGAACCCATGATCACCTACGGAACAAATCCAGGAATGGGAATAGCGATTTCAAAACCAATTCCAAGACCTGATGATGTATTGGATGGAAAAGCTTCTTACGCAAAATCATTGGATTATATGGGATTTAATGTTGGCGAATCCATGATTGGTAAAAAGGTAGATTATGTATTTTTGGGCAGTTGTACCAATGGTCGAATTGAAGACTTTAGACAATTTGCTTCAGTAGTTAAAGGTAGAAAAAAAGCAGATAATGTAATTGCTTGGCTAGTTCCGGGTTCACATGTGGTTGAAGATCAAATCAAAGCTGAAGGTATTTATGACATCCTCATCAATGCTGGTTTTGAATTGAGACAACCTGGTTGTTCTGCTTGTTTGGCAATGAACGATGACAAAGTTCCTGCAGGAAAATATGCTGTTTCAACTTCGAATAGAAACTTTGAAGGTCGTCAAGGTCCAGGTGCCAGAACAATGCTTGCAAGTCCTTTGGTTGCAGCAGCTGCAGCAGTTACAGGCGAGGTTACAGATCCGCGCACATTTTTAAATTAATCATCATTTTAATCAGAAAAAGACCAGAAGATGGCATACGATAAATTTACAGTTTTAAAAAGTAGTGCAGTTCCACTTCCAATAGAAAATGTGGATACTGATCAAATCATACCAGCAAGATTTTTGAAAGCGACTGAAAGAAAAGGTTTCGGTGACAACCTTTTTAGGGATTGGAGGTACAACAATGATGACAGTCCAAAAGAAGATTTTGTACTCAACAATGATAAATATTCAGGCAAAATCTTAGTTGCTGGCAAAAACTTTGGTTCAGGTTCAAGCCGCGAACATGCTGCATGGGCTATTTATGACTATGGATTTAGATGTGTAGTATCCAGCTTTTTTGCGGATATATTCAGAAACAACTGTCTAAATATAGGAATTTTACCAGTACAAGTTTCGGCTGGCTTTCTGAACAGTATTTTCGAAGCCATTGAAGCCAATCCAGAAACTGAATTGGAAATTGATCTGTCTGCACAAAAAATAACATTGCTAGTAACAGGTGAATCTGAAGGTTTTGCCATCAATGGTTACAAGAAAAATAATATGCTCAACGGTTATGATGATATTGACTTCCTCCAATCGCTAAAAGAAGAAATTGGGGTATATGCTGAATCAAGCCCATACTAAATTCATTTTCAGGAAAGAAACGAAATGGGAAGATACCTAGAGGTAATGGATACGACTTTACGCGATGGCGAACAAACCAACAGCGTATCGTTTTCAGTAATCGAAAAACTCACTTTGGCGCAAATACTGCTTCAAGAAGTAAAGGTTGACAGAATTGAAGTTGCTTCGGCAAGGGTATCTGAAGGAGAATTGAATGCAGTAACTGCGATTACCTCGTGGGCCGCAGGAGCCGGTTTTATTGATAAAGTCGAGGTATTAACCTTTGTTGATGGAGGCGTTTCTATTGAATGGATGAAGAAAGCAGGAGCCAAGGTGATGAATTTGTTGACCAAAGGCTCTCTCAACCATTTGACTCATCAGTTAAAAAAGAGTCCCGAGGAACATTTTGCTGACATACAATTGGTATTGGAAAAAGCAAAAGACGAGGGAATTACAGTCAATGTTTATTTGGAGGACTGGAGTAATGGTATGAGAAACTCTCCGGATTATGTTTTTCAATCGCTGGACTTTCTTACTGGAAATAAGGTGGTAAGTAAAATTTTACTTCCAGATACACTGGGTATTTTGACACCCCAGGAAACAACCAAATTTATAAGGCAAACTTTGGATAAATATCCCAATAATCACTTTGAGTTTCATGCACACAACGATTATGACCTTGGTACTGCCAATGTTTTGGCAGCAGTACATGAGGGCATTCATGGCATACACCTTACGGTAAATGGCATGGGCGAAAGAGCGGGCAATGCCTCTCTGGCGAGTGCAATCGCAGTGATAAAAGACTTTGCCAAGGATGTACAAACGTCTGTAAATGAAGAGTCTCTGTATTCTGTTAGCAAAATCGTAGAATCTTTTTCTGGCTTGAGAATTCCTGAAAACAAGCCAATCGTGGGTGAAAATGTATTCACTCAAACTGCAGGTATACATGCAGATGGTGATAAGAAAAATAATCTGTATTTCAGCGAATTGATGCCTGAACGTTTTGGTAGAAAGCGCGTTTATGCCCTTGGAAAAACTAGTGGTAAGGCCAATATTGAAAATAATTTGAGGGACCTCGGCATCCGTTTGAGCGATGAAGATTTGAAGAAGGTAACGAGCCACATCATACAATTGGGAGATAAAAAAGAAATCGTTACCAAAGAAGACCTTCCTTTTATTATCTCAGATGTCCTCGACAGCAATACGCTCAAACAAGATATTCAAATCAAAGGTTATGTGCTTACTCATGCAGCAAACCTTAAACCATCAGCTACGCTTCAGGTGGCATTTGGAACTGATATTTACGAAGAACATGCGCAAGGCGATGGACAGTATGATGCTTTTATGAATGCCTTGAAGAAAATCTATTCAAAGAAAAAAATGAATCTTCCTAGATTGGTTGATTACATGGTTAGAATACCTCCAGGTGGAAACTCAGATGCACTTTGTGAAACCATCATAACCTGGCAACACGATGGCAAGGAATTTAAGACACGAGGATTGGATTCAGATCAAACGGTATCAGCCATCAAAGCAACTCAGAAAGTTCTGAATATCATTCATTAATACATTAATATATTTTATAATTAAAATCTAAAGCAAGAGTATGAAACTCAACATAGCGGTATTAGCAGGCGACGGAATAGGCCCAGAAGTAATTGAACAAGCCATCAAAGTAGTCGATGCTGTTTGTGCAAAATTCAATCATGAAATTCACTATACCCCAGCTCTTACAGGAGCTGCTGCCATTGACGCAGTAGGAAATCCTTACCCAGAGGAGACGCACGAAATTTGTATGGCCGCTGATGCTGTTTTATTTGGAGCAATAGGTCACCCAAGATTTGACAATGACCCAAGTGCCAAAGTGAGACCTGAACAAGGCTTGTTGGCTATGAGGAAAAAACTTGGTTTGTATGCCAATATCAGGCCGACATTGGTTTTCCCATCTTTGTTACATAAATCTCCGCTTAGGACTGATTTGATTGAAAACGCAGATTTTGTTTGTATCAGAGAGCTTACAGGTGGTATTTATTTTGGAGAAAAAGGCAGAAACGAAGCAAGAGACAAAGCTTGGGACGTTTGTGAATATACCAAGGAAGAGGTCGAGCGAATCATCAGACTTGCCTATCAATACGCTATGGCCAGAAAAAAGAAATTGACTATTGTTGACAAAGCCAACGTTTTGGAAACTTCACGTCTTTGGAGAGAGGTGGGACAATCTTTGGAAAAAGAATTCCCAGAAGTAACAACAGAATATTTATTTGTCGATGCTGCTGCCATGAGAATCATTCAATGGCCAGAAGGCTTTGATGTGATGGTTACTGAAAATATGTTTGGGGACATTTTGACGGATGAGGCATCAGTTATTTCTGGATCAATGGGATTGATGCCATCTGCTTCTATAGGTTTACATACTTCAGTATTTGAACCCATTCACGGTAGTTATCCACAAGCTGCAGGTAAAAACATTGCGAATCCACTTGGAACAGTCTTATCTGCTGCTATGATGTTTGAATATGCCTTCAAACTATACGATGAAGCCGCTGCTATCAGAAAAGTAGTAGATCAATCTCTTGAAGAAGGTTACGTGACTGTGGATATTGCTGGCACAGCTCCCTCCTACTCCACCACACAAGTAGGAGATTGGTTGGCTTCTAGAATTTAAAATTCAAGCAAGATACATTTGGATACTATAACTTGATTGCAACCACTTTCGCTTCAACAGATATTAAAATTAAAAAAGGCCTTTAAAACTTTTGTTGTTTAAAAGGCCTTTCTTAATTATTACCAAAATGGTTTCTTATACTCTATGAAATCTAAGAATAGCATCCAAAACCTGAATGTTATTCATCAAAATAAAATTTATTTAAGTTTTTATATGATTTTATTTCAAAATAAAAATATATATTATAATTTTAATCAATATTATAAAAATCGATTGCGTAAATCTATTTTTTGGCATATTAATTGAGAGAATAACTAAGAGCATAAAGCTTTACAATAAATTTTTGGATACTGTATTAGAAAAAGGGCATGTAAAAGTACAGCCCTTTTTTACTTTATATCCGTGCGGTTTCAGCTCATAGATCAATCTCTTGGAATAAGGCGTCCACACCAGCTTGCAGCCCACTTACTTCCTTGCCCCCAGCAGTCGCAAAATTAGCTTGACCGCCTCCACCACCACCAATGTGTTTGGCAGCATTTCGGACCAAATTGCCAGCATGTAATCCAGGATTTTTGGTTAGTTCCTCAGAAATAGTTACCATCAATTGGCATTTTTCGCCTTCTTCAAGGCCAAAAATAATGACACCAGGGCCTAACTGTTCTAAAACATGGTGCGCCAAAGTCTTAGCAATCTTTGAGTCAACATCTTTCAAAATGCTTTTCACCACTTTCCCATGTTTAAATTCAACCGCAGAAGCAACCAAATCTTTTTGTTTACTCATCGCTTGTTGGCCGTGTAATTGCTCCAATTCCTTGCGCAAAGTTTTTACTTCTTCTTGTAATGTTTCAACTTGCTTGATTGTATGCAAAGGTGTTTTAAACAATGATTTGATGGCAGATAATTCCTTGATCTGGGCATTTACGTATTCCTCAGCTGATGCGGCAGTCAAAACTTCAATTCTTCTCACACCAGCAGCAATCGCAGATTCACTTTTGATTTTGAATAAACCGATTTTACCAGTAGCATCTACGTGACATCCTCCACACAATTCTCGGCTGTAGGAAGGATCAAAAGTGATCATTCTCACTTTGTCTCCATATTTCTCACCAAAAAGCATCATTGCACCAGCTTCTTTAGCTTTTGCTATATCCAAACTACGGTCTTCTTGCAATGGAATATTCTGTCTGATTTTTTCATTAACGATGCGTTCTACTTCATCAATTTCCTCATCTGTCATTTTACTAAAATGTGCAAAGTCAAAACGCATATAGTCATCTTTGACTAATGATCCTTTCTGAGAAACGTGTGTGCCCAAAACCTTTCTAAGCGCAGCATGCATTAAGTGTGTTACAGAGTGGTTGTTTTCAATCAGCGCTCTGCGTTTTGCGTCTACCACGGCTTTTACTTCTGCCTCTGGATTATCTGGTAATCGATCCACGTAATGAATCGCCAAATCATTTTCTTTTTTGGTATTAATGACACGGTAGGTTTCCCCATCAATGACTAAAAAGCCTGTATCACCAACTTGTCCACCACCTTCGGGGTAAAAAGGAGTTGAATTTAAAACCAACTGGTAGAAATCTTCTCCCTTCTGTTTTATAGTTCTGTATTTCAATACTTTAGCCCCTTCAACTTCAAGTTGATCATACCCAACAAATTCGACATCTTCATCTGCAAAAATCACCCAATCACCAGTCTCCTTTTTGGCATCTGTTCTGGATCTGTTTTTTTGTGCCTGAAGCGCTTCGTTAAAACCAACTTCGTCGACAGTCCAATTTCGCTCCTCTCCTATCAATCTGGTAAGATCTATCGGAAATCCAAAAGTATCGTACAATTCAAAAGCTGTATGGCCGTCAAGTATTCCAGAAGAAATTTGTAAGGTTTCAATCCTTTTTAAACCACCTTCAAGTGTCTTTAAAAATGATTTTTCTTCCTCAAGGATTACCCTTTCTACAAAGGTCTTCTGAGCAAATAATTCAGGGAAAACTTCTTTGAACTTTTCAGCTAGCATAGGAACAAGGCTGTAGATATAAGGCTCTTTCTGATTCAGAAAAGAATAATTATACCTGATGGCTCTTCTCAAAATCCTTCTTATGACGTATGCAGCACCATTATTTCCGGGCATCTCCCCATCAGCAATGGCAAAACTCACTGCCCGCAAATGATCAGCTATTACCCTCATGGCAATATCTGTCATGGAACTGTTGTCATATTTACCTGTATATGCAATGCCAGTGTCACTTGACATTTTTGAGATAAATTCTGAGAAAATATCTGTATCATAATTGGATTCTTTACCTTGGAGTGCGCGGCAAAGTCGTTCAAAACCCATACCGGTATCTACGTGTTTTTCTGGTAATTCCTCAAGAGATCCATCTGCTTTTCTATTGAATTGAATGAAAACCAAGTTCCAAATTTCAACCACTCTAGGATCCCCAACATTGACCAAATTTTCACCTGGCAAAGCGAGTCTTTCTTCATCTGTCCTCATATCGTAATGAAGTTCAGAGCAAGGTCCACATGGACCTGTATCACCCATCTCCCAGAAATTATCCTTTCTATCAAAGTATAAAATGTGATTTTCTGGTAAATGCTTCTTCCACAAATTAGCTGCTTCTACATCAGCCGCTAAGCCTTCAGTTTCGTCTCCTTCAAAAACTGAAGCATATATTCTATCGGGATTTAGACCATATATTTTAGTCAATAATTCCCAGGCCCAATCAATTGCTTCTTGTTTGAAATAGTCTCCAAATGACCAATTGCCCAACATTTCAAACATCGTATGGTGATAAGCATCCCTTCCAACCTCCTCTAAGTCGTTGTGTTTACCAGATACGCGGAGGCACTTTTGGGTGTCAGCAATTCTTCTTACTTCAGGCTTTTTATAACCAAGAAATAACTCTTTGAATTGATTCATACCCGCATTGGTAAACATCAAAGTAGGGTCATCCTTCAATACTATGGGTGCCGAGGCTACAATTTTATGATTCTTGGATTCAAAGAATTCAAAAAAAGCTTTCCTTATTTCGTTTGCTGTCATTTGCTTAGCCATAAACTAAATTTCATTAACTATTTAAACATTACAAATTATAAAAATATGTATTTCCACATAAATATTTGCTTATTCTATTGATATACAGAGTTTAATGCATGCTGTTTATATATATTCAATATTTATAAATTACAAAGGGAACTTTTAGTTGTTATTTTGAAATCAAACCTTATATTTGCACAACTCCCAAGTAATATTTAATAATGAACATATTTTAAAGTGCATTCAATATCCAAGTGCATTTAAAAACAAAGTGTATCGATAAGCGGTGCAAAAGTATTAATTTATTAAATAAACAAAGTAAGATTGCTAATGAGAAAAGCAAAATATGTTTTCAACGATAAAACCCTACAATATGAAAGACATAAACTCACTTACCGACAAATAGCTTATAGGGTTGTTTCTCAGATGTGTGCCATCATGGTAACTGGAATTTTATTTTATTTTTTAGTAGCCAAGTTTTTGCCTTCACCAAAAGAAAAGGCCTTAGCTCAAGAGCTGAATAATTTACAATATCAACTCAAATCAATCTCTGCTGAATATGATAAATTGGTTGTAGGCATCAACGAAATTCATAAGAAAGACAATGATGTGCACCGTTTGATCTTTGGTGTAAGTCCGATTGACGATGGCGTTTGGGAAGGAGGAACAGGTGGACATGATAAATATGCATATCTTGAAAGTTATAGCAGCACAGGTCCTTTGATCAAATCTACCTTAGAAAAAATCGATAAGATCAAAAGTAAGATGGAAATTCAAGAAAAATCTCTCGCAGAAATGTACAGCTTAGCTTACAAAAGAGAAAAGAAATTGAGCTCCATTCCATCTATAAAGCCCGTCAGAGAAGATAAGTTGAATAAAGGCGTAGAAATGCTTTCTGGTTTTGGAATCAGATTGCACCCACTTCATAAGGTAAAAAAATTACACAAAGGTATTGATTTCACCGCTCCATCTGGGACACCTATCCAAGCCACAGGTGATGGAAGAGTAGTGAAAGTAGAAAGTGCAGGTCGTGGTTATGGCAATAGCGTGACCATCGATCATGGTTTTGGTTACAAGACTTTGTATGCACATATGAAAACCATTGCGGTCAAAAACGGAGCTGTGGTGAAAAAAGGCCAGACAATTGGGACAGTTGGCAGTACAGGAACAAGCACAGCGCCTCATTGTCATTATGAAGTTCACATCAATGGATCAGCAGTGAATCCGCTGGATTATGTTTTAGATGGCCTTTCGCCAAAGGAATATCTGGAACTGGTCAAAAAAGCAAGTCAAGAAAATCAATCATGGGATTAATTTAAAATTCCCTGTAAGAATAAGTTTTTAATATTTCTAGATTCTTAGGCTCGGAAGTGCAAACTACCGGGCCTTTTTTCATTTCAACAGTTTGATCCTAACTAAAAATTGTGTAACTTGAACTCACGTAAAACCTACAAAAAATGAAAGAATGATTGACCCATTCAAACAATCTTACTGAATAAAGATATTATTTAATGAAATAAAAAATCAAGCCATGGCAGTACACTTAGTAACAATCAAATCCTTTGAAAATGAATTTAAAGCTAATTTGGCTATTGCCAGATTATCCCAATTTGGAATCCCAGCCTTCATTGATATGACCAATGACGTTTTGGTTCAGCCGAGTACTTCCCTTAGCAACACAGTAGACCTCAAGATTGAGGCTCATTTTGTAGAGGAAGCCGCTAAAATTTTAGATGAGGCCGAAATTTAAATGACCAACAAATGCAAAAAAGGCTTTGTAAATCCCTCGATTCACAAAGCCTTTTGTCATTTATTTATTTACTTGGTTTATGGAGCCCTCTATTCAACGGTCAAGACATTGGCAGCTATGTCATCATCATACCAAACTTTCCATGCATTTTGCTCAGGTAATGCTACTTTCACATCTTTGGGAACATATAGCGTGTAGTGGACATCTTCCCCTCTATAACCCGTTGACTTATCAAAGTTTTTGTAAAGTGGAAAAGTGAGGACACCATTTTCAAATTTGAAATCATGGATCAACTTAGTTGCTTTCGATTTCGCCTCAATTTGATTTTTACCTCTTGAGGAAACGAATTCAACCAACTTTAGCTTGTTGTCTTCTGAATTTAATAAACGAATATTTCTCGTTTCCATTTGCATTTTATCACCATCAAAATTCATATGATTTCCCAAAGAAATGAGCCCATCGTATCGTGCTCCTTCAAAATTGATATCGATCTTTTTGTTTTTTATAAATGAAAGATCATACGCATTTTCTTCCTTGTAAGCTGAATTATATTCCTTGATGGTAAACATGGCAGAACCAAATAAGATGATAACACAAGCAGTCCAGCCAGCACCCATCCATATCCCATATTTTTTAGAATTATGAGGATAGTACCATTTTGACAAGTAAAGAATGAAAGAAACCAAAGGAATCAGCACTAGAAATATGATTGCTACTGGTGCTAATATGGTAAAGCCATTTGATTGTGGTAAGAAAAAGTCAAGAATGGAATGTCCCATGATTCCAGATGCCAACCAGCCAACCGTAAGTATAGTTAAGAAAAGCATAGCGAAACCTACGATCACAGAAATAATAGGTTTCGCTATTTGAGTGACTATTTTGAAAATCGACAACAATGCTGTGCCTACTGTCGAAAAAAGTACATTGATTCCAGCACTCAGGTGATTACCACTTACCTTTTTTTTTTCGTAGTTGTATTCAGAACTTTGCTCGGACTCACCATCATCATATTGATAACGATAGTCGTATTTATAACTTTTGTTTTTATACTTTTTACTGTACTTATCGCTGTATTTATTGATTCTTTCTGAGAGATCATTGATCTCAGTTTCAATAGTTTTTGCAATATTGTCGATATTGATAGGTTCCCCTCTCATCGCCAACTTGTCAGCTGACGTTTTTGCAGCAGGAACAATAGCCCAAAGGATAATATAAGGCACTATACCCACACCAAAAGTGATAGAAATCGCAAAAAGAATTCTCAACCAAAGAGGATCGTCTATTCCAAGATAAGCAGTAAGACCCGATACTACCCCACCCAACATTTTGTTTTCTTCATCTCGGTACAATCGCTTGCCTGTGCGGTGAATTCTGTGACCAGATGTTGAGTTAGACGCTTCTTGTTGAAAACTGGCATCATCAACAGCTTCAGCTCCAAAATCTTCTGGTTTACCCATGATTTCAATCACACCTGTTAATTCATGCATGGTGATGATTTGTTTTGATTTGAGTTGCTCTTGAAAAAGTTCGCTCATTCTCAATTCAATATCATAGATGATCTCATCGCATCCCTCTGAAGCACTGAAATGTCTTCTCAATGAATCGAAATAATAATTGAGATATTCATATGCATCTTCGTCAATGATGTATGGAAGCCCACCTAAATTTATATTGATTACTTTTTTCATTTTTAGTATCTATTTAGTTGATTGTCTTTGTTAATTTAATTTTCTTCATTTATATCGACCAAACTTTTGCCAGTTGATCTATGAACAGCTGCGTTTAATTCATCCCAGGTATGCATAAGTTCGTCGAGAACCGTTTTGCCAATTTCTGTGATGGTATAATATTTTCTTGGAGGACCACTGTTTGATTCTCTCCATGAATAATCCAAAAGCTCAGCATTTTTCAATCTATTGAGCAAAGGGTACAAAGTACCTTCCACCACAATCAACTTGGACTCCTTGAGTTTGTTGATGATGTCAGATGGATAAGCCTCAGCCTCAGCTATAATAGATAGAACGCAAAGCTCAAGTACGCCCTTACGCATTTGCGCCTTTGTGTTTTCTAATTTCATGTCTTTATTTACTTCTACTTCTATCATGTCTTTTAAAATTTTTGAGCGATCATTTAGATTGCTTTTCACATAATTGATAACACAAAGATAAGTCAAGACATAGTACCATGCAATACATAGTACTATGATAAACCTATTATTAAGATTAACACATATTATTTATCGACGAAATATGAAAAAAAATGGCTTATTGAGTACCAAGCCATTGAAAAATAGCAACAAGCTATTTATGTGCCAGCCTGAAAAACGGAATCAATATTATAAAGAACGACAAATTAATGCAGTAGAATTCCAAGATATGAACAGATAGTGGAAACAAACCAAACAAAACATCAAAATGAACACTTTTTACATGGATTATATTTGCCATAATATATATGTAAAATTTGGTTTTGTACTTTTCACTAATAAATGTAGTTTTGCGCGTCGTTAAAAATTGCTTAAATAAAAATTAACAAACTAGTATAATGGGACAAACAATAACTTATGCAATACCTGTATTTGGAATACTGGCATTATTGTATACCTTTTGGAAATCAGCGTGGGTCACAAAACAAGATCCTGGAAATGCAAAAATGCAAGGCATTGCAAAAGCCATCAGTGAAGGTGCTTTAGCTTTCTTAAAAGCGGAGTACAAAATATTATCCATTTTTATTGTGGTTGTGGCTATACTTCTAGGTATTAGTGGCAGTTCACAAGAAGGTTCATCTCCTCTTATTGCAGTTTCTTTTATTGTTGGCGCATTGTGTTCAGCATTAGCTGGATATATTGGTATGCAGGTAGCAACCAAAGCAAATGTAAGAACAACGAATGCGGCTAGAACAAGTCTTGGAAAAGCACTAGAAATTGCATTTGCAGGCGGTAGTGTAATGGGGCTTGGTGTTGTAGGTCTCGGAGTTTTAGGTATTGGAACCTTATTTTTGATTTTCAATAATATGGCTTGGGATATCGTAAAAGTTATCAATGTTCTTACCGGATTTTCTTTTGGTGCTTCTTCTATCGCTCTTTTTGCAAGAGTTGGTGGTGGTATTTACACCAAAGCAGCAGACGTAGGAGCTGACTTAGTGGGTAAAGTAGAGGCAGGAATCCCAGAAGATCACCCTTTAAACCCAGCAACTATTGCAGATAACGTGGGTGATAACGTAGGTGAC
>JAKQLF010000062.1 GCA_029567325.1 Bacteroidota bacterium
CATAGGCATTTTGATGGGGAGTTTTTGGGCATACGAAGCGCTTTCCTTTGGTGGATATTGGGCGTGGGATCCTGTTGAAAATTCTTCATTGGTACCATGGATCATCATGATTGCTGGCATCCATACGCACCTCATCGCTAAAAATACTGGTGCAGGATTACGATCAACTTACTTGTTTTATATCTTATCTTTTGTGTTGGTGGTATATTCCACATTACTGACACGGTCTGGAATTTTAGGTGACACCTCTGCCCATGCATTTACAGAAATGGGGTTAGAATGGCAGTTGACAGGATTCCTACTCCTTTTCCTAGTGGGTGGTATTTCACTACTTTTGTATCGAGTGCGAACGATCCAGGAACCTACCAAAGAGGAGTCTATGTGGAGTCGAGAATTTTGGATGTATGTAGGAGCTTTGATCCTCGCTTTTTCTGGAATACTGATTACAGCTTCAACTTCATTGCCCGTTTACAACACCATTATTAAAATTTTTAAGCCTGATTATGCGGGGATGGTATTGCAAGACCCCATTGAGCATTACAATAGATATCAACTTTGGATTGGAGTGCTGGTTTCCTTTTTGTCAGGATTTGCAATATTCTTAAGGTATAAATTGGGCAAGTTTACGAGAGCTCATGCCATACAAACTGGTTTTCATTTATTACTGGCGGGCATTTTGACCTATTTAGTGTCCAGATGGATTGCTCTTCCTCAATGGCAAATGATTTTAATGGCTTTTGCTGGACTTTATGTGGTAGTTTCCAGTGTGGAATATTTATTCAGGGTCGCAAGCAAAAATATCAGGTTGGGAGCTTCTGGATTCTCTCACCTCGGTTTTGGTTTGATGCTTGTAGGTTTATTGGCAAGTGGTGGTAATTCCTATCACCTCAATAATCCTTTTTTGTTTAAGGGTTTGAGTGATGAAGAAGGTTTTGAAGAAAAGTATGTGCAATTAATTAAAAATAAGCCGCTTTTGGTCAGAGGCCATATGGTCACCTATGAGTCGGATACCTTGATTGATCGGGAAAGATTTTACACCCTGGATTTCAAAAAGATTGACAAAGATTTGAAAGTTTTGGACTCTTTCAAATTGTATCCAAATGCGATGTACTCCAATGATTTTGCGAAAGTTGCGGCATTTAACCCAGATACGAAGCATTATTTTGGAAGAGATGTTTTCACCTGTGTAGTCAATATTCCATCACATCTCACAGACGCTGAAAAGCTAAAGGAAATGGAGGATACCATAAAGTACGAGCAAATTGTTGTTGCTCCAGGTGATACAGTTGAATTCAATACTTTGAAGTTCGTTTTTGGCCAGGTAGATTTATCACCTCAAAGCCCCGATTATTTAAAAAGTGAAAATGATTTGGGACTTGAAATCCCTTTTGAAGTTTATGATGAAAAGGGAACTTTGGTAGATAAGTCTTATACTACTATTGGAATGAAGGGAGCTTTAGTATATAAATATCCAGCCAAACTTGAAAGTGAGGGAATGCGCATACGACCTTCTGAGTTGACGATCGATGAATTTGTAAGCCCGGAAGATGACCTTCAATACGAAACCTTTGACTTGAAGCAAGGAGATTCTTTTACTTTTAGGGATTTCAAAATCAAACTTGCTGGTTTTGATAGAAATGTAAATCATGTCAATTATCAAGCAGAAGAAGGAGATCTAGCCATTGCTGCTTTGCTCGAAATAGAAGACAAAAATGGTGAAATTACTACACAAAAACCTGTGTACATCATAAGAGGAAATAGGCCATTTGGACTCAAGGATTATAATATAGACCTTGGTTTACACTCTAGGCTCATAGAAATAAATCCATCTGATGAGAAGTTTACGATAAAACTGGCCAGTGACCAAAGAAATGAAAATAAAATGATCATGGAATTGGCGACCAATGTACCAAGGTCAGATTATTTGATTTTGGAAGCGAAGGTATTTCCAGGAATCAATTATTTCTGGGCGGGTTGTTTGTTGATGATGATTGGCCTTTTGATGGCGTGGTATTTCAAATTGAAAGAGCCCAAAAGACAAAGTGCGTGATTGTAGCCATTGTGGGGTCGGGAAATGTGGGTTCTGGTTTTTATGAGATTTTCTCAACTGCAGCACCAATAAATAAAGTCTATTGGTATAGTAGAAATCCTGAAAAAGGGCAGCTTATTTTGGATCACCATATCCCTGCCGAAGTGGATATTGTGCTGCTTGCAATTCCAGATGGTGAAATTGATAAACTTGCTTCCCAGCTAAAAATTCGATCAAATAAGACCATTATTGCTCACGTCTCTGGGGCAACACCATCATCGGTATTAAAAAAGTATTTTAGTAATTTTGGCGTTTTTTATCCTGTTCAAACCATTCGAAAAAAAGCAATGATTGATTGGGAAGAAGTGCCAATTTGCATTTATGGAAATGAAAATAGCCTAGACAAATTGTTGAAACTGGGAACAGCCATCTCAAAGAAGGCCACTTTTTTAGATGATGAGTCAAGATTGTATTTACATCTCGGTGCAGTGATGGTCAATAATTTTACCAATCATCTGGCAGTATTGACTAGGGATTTTTTAGAAAATAAACAAGTTGAATTTGCGCTGTTGAATGCCTTGATTAAAGAATCTGCCAAGAAACTCACACAGGATCATCCAGATTTTACTCAAACAGGACCTGCCATACGAAGAGATTTTGAGACTCTGGCTAGACATCAAACTTTATTAAAACATGATGATGCACTTCTGAAATTGTACATGAGTATGACGGAAAGCATCACCAATTACTACTACAAAGAAGAACAATGAGAGTCATAGGCGAAATAGACAAAGCAGGTTATAAAATTACGGTTTTCAAACATGAAGAAAAGATCAGTATCAAATTGGAGAAAGATCTACTCGAACAAACTTACAAATTCCGGTCAGGCAGTTTGGTTGATGGTTTAGAGTCTGCCAAACAATTTGTTGACATATTATTGGCCAAAGAAGTAGATGAAAGCTTTAGAAGTATGAACAAGAAAAGAAATGAAACTTTGGAGGAAATGGTACAGCAAAAACCAGAAGATTTTCCAAACATCATTTAATGATATTTTGCCAATGCCTCATTGACCATTATTTTCCTCCCCGATAAACCTCTAATACAAATGAAAATATACATTTGTCATTCGAAAAAAAACACGCCTAGGTGGACACAGAATTTCAATTAATCTTTGGCATACAACAGCACCCACAGCTTCCTGAAATACACTACCCCGAGGCATTTGTGGCAAATCTGCAAAAAGGAGTCCCCGCATATTTCGAAAAATTGGGTATAGATGAGGTTTTATCTAGTTATAATTTAATGCCAGAAACTGGACCTTTACTGGAATTAATAGAAATTTGTAAAGCCATTCATCCTTCTGTTTTCGAAGAAAAGTATAGTAAAAACAAGAAAAAACTGAGTCCATTATCTTCTATTTTGGAAGATAAAATCCTCAAATCAACCATTCAAAGGCGACTCGATGATCAATTATCCAGATTTATAAAAATAGCGAAAGAGGAAAATTTAAACTTTTATTATCATGTTGAGCGCAAAATTTTTCTCCCGGAAATCAAACTCAGCTTTTCCGACGAGGTATTCAGACCTTTTTTAAAATTTGATAAAACTGCACTAGGAATCAATTATCATCTCTCACTTAAAAAGAATGATAAAGAAATAATTCCTTTTCACAACGTGATGGTCCCTATCACAATGAAGCCTGCACACATCATCCTGGATCATATGATTTATGCCATTGAAGATGTGGATGGTTTGAAATTGAAACCATTTCTTAAAAAGGAAAATGTTTTTATTCCTGATCGATTGGCATTTCAATATTTCAAAGATTTTGTTGCAGACATGCTGACCAAGGCTGAAGTATCAGTGACGGGAATGGATTATGAAACTGTTTTAGATAATCCTAAAGTGATCATTCAGCTAGCTGATAAATGGATGGGAGCAGGATATGATGCAATACTCAGTTTTCATTATGATGGAGCAAAATTTATCTTTGGAGATAAAGCAACTGAACGTACGCTGGTCAATGTCAATGAGCAAAATCAATTGACAGTAAAGAGAATCAAACGACATCCAGAAGCAGAACAAGAAGTGTTGTTGTTTTTTAAAAAGTTAGGACTTTCGGTTACGCCTTCCTACCGACTTGATGGAGGTACTGGGTCAAATGATCCTTTTGATGTATTGATGATATTGAGTAAAAACTTGTCAAAGTTGGAAGAAGCAGGTATGACCATTTATTTTCCTAAAATCGATGGCAGGGACATCAATCATGGTCAAATAGTGATTGACATACATTCTACCCTGGATAGAGATTGGTTTGATTTGCGAGCCCGAATTCTTGTTGGAAAAGAAGAGATTCCATTTGCAAAGTTACTTGCAAACATCAGATTGAATGATCGCATATACCATTTAAAAAATGGAGGAGTATTCATCATACCTTTGGAATGGATGGAAAAATATGCAACTTTAGCAAAATTTGCTTCTTATGAAGAGGATAAAGTTCAAGTGTATAAAAGCAATTTTGCTGTTTTGGAAACGCTTGATCTTATACCAAAATCAGGTAGTAATACACAGGAATTTGTATCCCATGTTGATGAATTGGACTACCAAGTTTCGCCCTTACTTTTGGCTGATTTAAGGCCCTACCAATTGGAAGGTGCAAAGTGGTTAGTAAAGCATCATCTCAATGGGCTTGGTGCGTGTTTGGCTGATGACATGGGTTTGGGTAAGACTGTGCAAACCTTGGCAGTATTGCTGTATGCGAAGGAAACATTGAAAGCGAACCATTCCCAAAATGAAGGGATTCCGAAGCAACTCAGCTTATTTGAAGAATATGTTGAAACTAGAAAAGCGCTTTGTAGTTTGATTGTTTTGCCAGCATCATTGGTATTTAACTGGGAGTCTGAAATCAAAAAATTTGCACCAAGTTTGATGGTCAAAAGACATGTAGGAAAAGAAAGAAGCAAAGATTTTAAAGCCCTCATACACTTTGATTTGATATTGACCACCTACCAAACATTGTTGAAAGATGTCGCATTATTTTCAAAAATTAATTTTCATTACATCGTTCTGGATGAAAGCCATTATATCAAAAACCGAGATTCTAAGATATTCAATCAACTTACGCAACTAAAAACGGATAACCGCATTTCGCTCAGTGGAACCCCAATAGAAAACTCATTGGCAGATTTATGGTCACAAATGCAATTCATCAACCCAGATATTTTGGGAGATTATGATTTCTTTAAAAAACACTTTCAAGATCCCATTCAGAAAAATAGAGATGAAAGTGCCATTTCTGAATTACGCCAGTTGGTTGCGCCGTTTATATTGCGACGTACGAAAAGTGAAGTCTTGAAGGATTTGCCGGATTTGGATGAGCAAATTTTATATTCTGAGATGGATGAAGAACAGGCTAAGTGGTTTGAGCGAGAAAAGTCAAAAGCACGAAACCAATTATTGGTCGAGGCACAAGAAACAGATGGCAATGTAAATAAAATCATGGTCTTAAACACATTGATGCGTTTAAGACAATTGGCCAATCACCCGCTTTTATTAGAAAGTGATTCCAAAATATCCAGTGGAAAATTTGCAGATGTTACAAACACCATCGAATCTGTTGTGAAGGCAGGGCATAAAATTCTGGTTTTTTCTGGCTTTGTCAAACACCTGGAAATCTATGAAACATATCTAAAGAAAGAAGGGCTATCTTATAGTAAGCTAACTGGAGAAGACAGCCAGACAGAAAGAAAAAATGCCGTTGAAAAATTTAATGAAGATCCAGATTGCAAAGTCTTTTTGATGAGCATCAAAGCAGGTGGGGTAGGCCTCAATCTTACAAGTGCTAGTTATGTTTTGATTCTGGACCCATGGTGGAATCCATTTGTAGAACGACAAGCTGTTGCAAGGGCTCACAGGTTGGGTCAGCAAAATAAGGTGACTGTGATCAGATTCATTGCTAAGGATTCCATTGAAGAAAAAATCCTGAAGTTACAAATCGAAAAGTTGCACATTGCCGAGCAGTTTGTTGATGTAGGAGACATACCAACGTTGGACAAAGCGGATTTGACTTATTTATTGGATTGAGGTTGAGTAGATAGGTGAATTTTGCAGGAATCGGGCTTATTTGCTTGGTTCAATAAATTGTTTAATTAAGGCATTCAATTTCCACTGATAAAATTAAGAGGCTATTTTGAGAAATGTTCTACTGCCAAATTTTTAAATAGAATAACATCTTTATTTACTCTAAAATTAATCTGCTTTTAAAACAAAGGGGATAAAAAAAGTATTTTTTTATTCTTAGATTCAAAAAAACATAAATACTAATTTAAGTAATTGATTATTAAACAAGTATATAGAACAAGTTTTAATTTTATCATTTTAGATAATATAGGGATTATAAAATAATAACATAAAAAACATATAATTCTAAAAATTCTTGTTTTATATTTAGCCACGTCAATTGCCAGTAATTCAAAATAACCAGCATGAGTATCCAGAAATCCATCCCTATTTTGTTCCAAAAAATGAGTCATCATAAGCAAATAAACAAAGTCACAATTACCCCAACCCCAAAAGCATTTAGCCATGTTATCCAAAAAACTTCCTGAACCAGGGACAACAAAAATTTTCAGGCTCAATAGTACCATCAATAAGCCTATAGTATCCAATATTTTAGTGTTGCCAACTACAGAAGGCACACATTATATACCTCATGAAAATATCATTCGCCTCGAGGCAGACAGTAATTACACCGTCATATACACAACTGAGACAAAAATAACTTGTTCCAGGACGCTTAAGCGGCTGGAGGAAGACCTGCCTAATGGGCGATTTGTCCGCATACATGCATCACATATCATCAATGTAGAACATTTGGGACTGAGGTCGAAGACATTTGTGCGGATGAGTAATGGAGATGAGGTGCGTGTGAGTAGGAGTAAAAGTAAATTTTGAAATAATTAACAAGCCCCATAATAAACAAGTCCCCTTTAATTAAGAATTAAATTTTTTAAAAGATGAACCAACTAACAAGATTAAAGATTAATGCCCCAATCATTTATTCTATCCAATTAGTATTATTTCTTCTATTTATTTGTTTTAATGCAAATAGTCAGATAACGGTATTCAGCGATGATTTCTCTGATGGCAATGCCAATTATTATACAAATGGCCAACAAATTGGAACCAGTAATTGGACTATAACTTCAGTACCTGACTGGGGTGGTAGGATATTTGGTGATAGTTTGGAGCTCTCAAATGATGTAAGCGGAACTTCAAATGCAAATGGATCTGTGACCGCCAACTTAAGTACTTCTAATTTTTTGGCGCCGTATCACAATGTGCTAAAAAATAATCCTGGTTTGGTGACTTGGACGTTCAACATGAAGCAGGTCAGACCTGATCCTTCCGGATTTAACTCCTCAAATTATGGCGTCGCATTTATTTTAGCGACAAATGGTAATACAGGATACGCTGTAACTTTAGGGGAATCTGGATCCTTGGACTATTTAAAGTTGGTGAAATTTACGGGAGGATTTCCAGGAACGCGGACAACACTTATTACAGGAACCGATGATATAGGAATAGAACATTTGAGTATTAAAATTACTTATGATCCAAGTAATGATCAATGGACAATGTCTACAAGGATTGATGGAGGTTTCTTCCTGAATCCAACAAGTGGCACAACACTTCAAGGAAGTGCAACTGACGCAACCTATGTTAATGATAATTTGAATAGTTTGGGTGCTTATTGGCAAGGCAGTACTACTGCTGGTCAAACGGCTTTTTTTGACAATTTAGGAATTTCTGTATTTTGTACAAATCCAACTTTCACTACTTCTAAAGCTGATGTGGGATGCTTTGGAGGAACTAATGGTAGCATAACAGTTACAACAACCTTGAGTAACCCTCAATTTAGTAAAGACGGGGGATTTACCTATACAACAGTAGAAACAAGTCCATATTCGTTTTCTGGGTTGACTGCCGGTTCATATGACATTTTAGTGAAAAGTGGTACTTGTG
>JAKQLF010000101.1 GCA_029567325.1 Bacteroidota bacterium
TTTACTATTATGAATTATATAGCCAGGCAACCTTGTTTGTGCTGGAGAATATACTTCATTGGTATAAATGGGTTCAACATTTTTTACGAGTAGTTCCATTCTCCCGCCTTCTTCTGCTAGAGGTTTTCCATTCCAAAAATAAATGTAATCAACAGCATTTCCACCACGATCGTCAATAGGGGTAACTACATTTGTTTCAGTATTGACGAGGTAAGAACTATCCACACGCATGCCATCTGGGTCAAGAAAATAAATAGGATTATTTAAGGCGTAAACGTATGGACTTGTCGATGGGTATTCCTCTGCAAGCGCGTCTATCCCGAACCATCTTCCCAATGCCCCATCCATCTGTCTTGCTCTCCCTACTTCCTACGGTCATAGGGACAGGCATAAAGCAATAAATCAACCTTCATTGATTCTTTATGCCCATCTATCTTTACCACATACCAGCACTAAGGCCCCTGTCGTCGCCAAACTTTCAATATCTTTAGTTCGCCAATACAATAATTGAATTGCTTTTGATCTCTACTTTTCTTACCCCTCCATTATGGTGAGGTAGTTATTCAATATTTCAATAAGTTGGCATTGCTACTTTTAGCAAGCAATTCCAAAAAAACTTTTCAAAGTTGGTTGCAATTCTATCATTATATGATCAATTGTTTTATCCATTGGATCAATATTTTAGTCCTCACTTAGATCACCTTTAATCCAATCACTGGGATTTTCTAAAACAGCGTTTATTTTTGCGACTAAATTATCATATTTAGGATCATCGAAATGTTCATCAACAAAATTAAGTAATACTCTGTATTCTTCAGCATTAGAAATTTCACCGGAATCAAGAATTCTGCTAATTTCATTCAAAATATCATGTTTTACTTCATTTATAATTTTTAATATTTCATCACCACCTTTAAAATCACTAGCCCAATCAGATAAATCCCTTAATACCATTTTTAACCCCCTTAAGTTATTTTCCCTATAAGCCTTTTCTACAACTTCTTGCAATGCTTCAATCACTTCATTTGCACCTGCATTTTTCATAAAATCCAAGATTATGTTACACTTATTCCTAATGGTTAATATTTCTTTTAATTTTTTCATTTTATATTATTGTTAGTAGCCTGTGTATGGAGCTAAATTACCAAAATAAAAATTAGAGAGGCCGTGATAAATATAACCTGCAGGATTGTATTTTGAAACCCCTCTTATCAAATTTCCAGATTTTCCTCTATCTGACATTGCACCACCATGAAAATCAATTAGTTGCTGCTCTCTGCCTCTCATTGCTAATCGACTTTGTATCCCTTGAGCAGATCTGTCCAAATTTGGAAATGCAAATCCATCTTTACGTTTCTCATGGGTATAATACCTGCCTAACATAATTTTATATGGGTCTCCAAAACCACTTGTCCGCCCAGAATACACTTGGTTTGTGGTTGGATTTGTCAAAGTATAAGTCACATAGGTTCTTTGTGTCAGATCATATGTTGCTGCCCCCGCCAATATAATTGGAATAGCTATATCGTCAACCGTTCCAATACCTGTAACATCATCAGCCAGTAACAAAGTTGAAGTAGCTAAGGCTGCATTCATTACATTTGATTGCTCAGTAGAACTTAAGCTCGATTTATCAATTGTCGCAATTACCTTATTTTGATCATGGATGATAAAATCCCTTTCACCCTCAAGAATATATTGAGCACCAATATTTGCATATCCATCAATTTTGTCACTACCTTTTTGCCAATGAATTTTACCTGTTTCATCATGTCTATACCAATCCAAACCTAATGGATCAATATAAAAAATTGGATTATTTGCGGCATAATGATAAGGCGTGAGTTGATTATTTTGAGTTTCATGGGATAACAAGTCTGTTGCTAAAAACCGACCCAAAGCCCCATCCATTTGCCTAAATCCATACAGAAGCAAATCAGCATTCATCTCTTCCGCCAGCTCCTTGCCATTGTAACCAAAATTTTCTTTCTGATCACTTCCAAGATAACCAAGCCCATTTCCAGCATGTTGCATTCCGAACGAATAGTAATCATATCGCCCCTTTATATCCTCTGGAGTAATGATCTCATTTCCATCAATATCCTCAAATACAACCCTAATGTTGCCAAGATGATCCTTGATGTAATAATCGTATTTCCAACTGGATCCTACTTTCCTAATCCGACCATCCTCGTGATACAAAATCACATTACTGTCTCGTATTTCAATATTGCCTAGATAATCGACCAGGTCAATTACTAAGCTATCCCTTACATACCGCTTTTGCAGTAAGGTACCACCTGCATTGTAAGTAAAAAACAAAGTATCGTTTTCCTCTCCAATGATGCGGTATGGCAAATTTAAATAATTGTAGGCAAAAGTGAGTTTTTTATTGGGGTCATAAATGAGATTGCCGGCGACTTCAATCGTTCAAATATTTTGGTTTCCGAAAATCAATTATAAGCCAAATCATACTCTTTTGGCGATTTCTCATTCTGGACTAAGCGCCACCCTTCCTTCAATTTTTCCTCTGCTTCTTTTCCAACATAAAATGTTCCAATTTTTTTAAAACTCTTTTTTACTTTGGTTGAAAATTCCTTAAAAACTTTTGAAGCAAATTCGTCAGAATTCGATATGAAACAATTTCCCGCGATTAAAACTCCTTCCTTATAAATTCCTCCAAACTGAAAGCATATACTTGTATGATTCATCAAAGGGTCAATAGCATATTTGATTCCTCCGATTTTTTGTGGAACTTCCCTTGAAACAAGTGACATTTGATTTGGAATTGCCATTAACCTTGAATCTTGAATCCAATCACCTATCTTTGGAAATCCAAAACTGTTCAACTCACAAATAGATTTGTAGGAAAAATCGGAATTAGTATCAAATAACCCCATCTCATAATATTTAATGTTATGATTGTATTCAATATTCTTAATTATAGGTGATATGTCACCTTTGGTTGCGAAAAATAAAATTTGTTTGCTTTTCATATGCGTTTTATTTTTTAGGAATAAGTAATAAATGTTCTCCAGGCGCAATTTGTGATCTGATTCTTGTTGCATTGTTTAATTCTCGTAGAGACTGTTCAATAAAGTGTGTCTACATATTTTTGCAAAATGAATAAAGAAGAAAAAGAAAAGACAGAAGCGCTGGCACTTTATGAGAGGATGAAACAGCGATTATATTCCAAGGAGCCAATGTTTGGAGATGGAAGCCC
>JAKQLF010000113.1 GCA_029567325.1 Bacteroidota bacterium
TTATATTCAGACATAGGCAGTGAAATAATGACAACGGTTTTGATTTTGCCATTCAAACGCTGTAGTTGCGCAACAGTTCCTAATGATTCTTCGCAATGGAATTTGCCACAAACATGTAGAATTTTTTCCTTTGCACTGTCTTTTTGATAATCATGGATGGATTTGGCCATCGTTGCATCCCATAAGTTTTGAGATTGATAAATGGTGTTTCCAGACATATTGTGGCCTTCCATGACGGCAGCAAACTTTTCTTCGTATTTGCCTTTTGCTACATGAATCGGTAATTTTGCCAAATACGTTTTAGCTTGATCAGAGAGTTTATCCAATGCAGAAAGGCCATTTTTGGTGACCATTTTCACATATCTTCTAGGAGCATTTGCTGCGATGACGTGTAAACCATCTGATTTCATTGCCTCGACCAATGGTTTGTAATCAGTAGCATACTTTGGCCAAGCTCGTGCATCTTTCACAAAAACGTCCTCACTAATCTTGCCTTCAAGATATTCATTCAAGACCAATTGTACGTCCGTCTCAAACATCTCCATGCTTAGTGCGACCTTATTCTTGGTTGATTTTTTTATCGCTTGCAACAAATCTAATTGTGCCAAATGCCCAATGCTGTCATCATGTACCTCACCAAAAAACACCACATCCACATCCTTCAATTGCGATGCCAGCAAATCAAAAGAAATACTTTCTTGATTTTTGTTGTAAACCTGATAAGTTTGACCTTGCAAAAAGGTGACAAGTGTGAGTAAAATAGAAAGCAGCGTATATTTCATGACCTTATGCTCTGAAGACGTATTGAACTAAATTTGCACCCATTCTCAATGCTTTGATCCTAAGCTCTTCTGGGTCTTTGTGGACTTCCGGGTCTTCCCAACCGTCACCTAAATCACATTCAAAACTATAGTAACAAACCAATCTACCTTGCCAAAATAGACCATATCCCTTTGGAGCCCGATCATCGTGTTTGTGAATCTTTGGCAAACCACCCGGAAATTCATATTTCTGATGATAAATTCCATGATTGAAGGGCACTTCCACAAATTCCAATTCTGGAAAAACGGATTTCATTGCCACCCTCACATAAGGATCCATTCCATAATTATCGTCAATGTGCAAAAAGCCACCACTGGTGAGATACGTCCGTAAGTTATCAGCTTCTTGGGTTGAGAAAACTACGTTACCGTGTCCAGTCATATGGAGAAACGGATAATTATAAAGGTCAATACTTCCTACCTCGACCGTCTCATAGTTGGGGTCAAAGTTGGTATTGAGAAACTTATTACAAAACAAAGATAGATTTACCAAAGCTGATGGATTTGCATACCAGTCTCCACCACCATTATATTTTAGGAGTGCAAGTTTTAAACTAGGTGCACTTTCAAAAGGTTTCATGGCCAAAGAAGTCATGGAAACAATAGCCAATAGACCAATAAAAACAGTAAATTTTTTATAATTCATTTGTTTATTTAATTCTTTAATGGGAAACGTAAATTTTAGCCGATTAGTTATTGGAGTTCAGGAATATTTACGGTGTAGGTCTTATCCTTGACGGTCAATTTCTCATTGATCAACCATGGGTTTGCATATTTGAGTAGTCTATAAGTAACACCGTGTTGGTGCGCAAAGTCGGCCCAACTATTGACTGTAGCATCCACTTTTACTTGCTTTTTAATTTTCAAGGGTTTTGAAAAGTCCTCGTCCTCCATGTAAAAACCAAATGCTTGTGGATCAGAAATGATTTCTTTCAAAGCCATGAGTCTGAATACGTACCTGGATGTTTCTTCATTCAGATTCATATCAAAGTAGGAACTTTCTCCTTGGGCATTCATCACGGATTTCAATTTTCCAGGTCCGACATTATAGGCTGCTGCAGCATTCAACCAAGAGCCGTCTGAATTGTACAATCTTTTCAAATAAACACAAGCAGCTTTAGTGGCCTTTTCAACATCGTATCTTTGATCAATCTCAGTGGTCACCTCCAATCCAAGTTCCCTTGCTGTTGCAGGCATAAACTGCCAAATTCCTTTTGCTCCGGCTGGAGAAGTTGCGTTGAGTAGAGTGCTTTCGGCTACAGCCAAATACTTGAAATCATCTGGTATGCCATTTTCTTTTAGGATGCGCTCCATCATTGGAAAATATCTGGTCGACATTTTCAATGCCCAAACGGTGTTGGAATGATAATATGAATTGACGGTCAATTCGCGCTCGAGTCTTTCTTTTGTGTCCACATTGATGGGAATTTTCTCGCCAGCAAACTGAAAATTTTTAGATATTCTCGGTGCTTTGACAACTTGTGGCAGATAAACAGTTCCCTCCTTATTGCCTGAATTTGACTTGCCATTATTATTGGTAGATTCACTGCCTCCATTGATCCATGACAAAATCAAGAAACACAAAGAAAATACGCCTATGATTGAAAAGAAATTTTTTGTATTTTTCATTTAATCTGATTCTATTGTCTGGCAATTTAAATGTTTCTGTGCAAAGTTGCAACACATTAAAACTTATTATAATTTAAATAACAGAGTTTAAAAGGATCATTTTGGAAATGAAATAATGCTTCCTGGCATGTTTAAAGGTAAAAAAACCTCATTTTGTTACTAAACAAAATTGGTTATTTCATCAATCAGAGATACATGAAATCTCAATTCGATTGTTGATATTATGCTCATAATCAAGGCATTCTACTCCATCGGTGCATTGGTTGAGTATTTTGTTTTCTCCTTCTCCCAAAGTGATGATTCTGTCGGACTCTACCCCTTGTTCGATCAAATACTTTTTTAAATTTTCGGCTCGAGCCTGACTTTTTCTAAAGTTCTGTACTGCATTTCCCCTGGCATCTGTGTAACCGATCAACTGTATGAGCATCGTAGAATATGCTTTCATAGCTGAAGATAGATCCGAGAGAAAATCTTCAGCAAAATCTTCAATGATCAATTTGTTTTCATCAAATGTCAATCCTTGTATTGCAAATCTTTGGCCCTGAGAAATTGGTCTAGGCACACTATCTTGCGCAATTGATTCCGGGCTCAGCACCATGACAATTTCTTGAATGGTATCCAATCTCTCGGGAATATGCAGTAAATATTGGCGTTGATAATTGGGAATGGCAACTTCGATGAAGTATCCAGGATCTATTTCCAAGGTTGGCTGACTGATGCCCAAACTATCTGTTTTAAATAATAAAGCACTGGAAAGTTGATCGGCGATGACGTTGTTGAGTTTCAATTCTTTGCTGGTATTCACCAATTCTAAATTCTGTTGAGCCAAATACGTCAATGTCGAATCGTGTTTGATCGGTAAAATCTTGATAAATGCATCTTGAATTGGAAGAAATGTCAGTATGTCCAAGATTTCAAAATCAAACGTGAGGTTTTGTTTTACATGAGTGAAATCAAACAAGCTATTTTTACTTTGTATTAAATAGATATCATCTCCGCCTTTGCCCCCTGGCCTACTGCTGTTTAAATACCCTTTTTTCATATCAGCATTCAAAACCAATCCGAAATCATCGGCAGGTCCGTTGATGGGTTCTGGCAGATGTAAAGGTGTTTGCCATGCGTCATCACTATAAAATGAAACGTATAAATCCAATCCACCATAACCCCCAGCTCTATCACTGGCGAAAATCAAAATGCTGTCATTGATCAATCTGGGAAAACAGTCATTTGCTGTAGAATTGATACCCTCTAGTTTTTTGATGGTTGGAAATTTGGTGTTTTTACCTTCCCACATCTTTAAATCAGTATGGCTTTTGATACTGTCAACGATGGGTATGGTGGCTATCATTCTACCTCCTGCTTCATCAAATGTAGGATGTAATACACTCAAGTTTAAATCCAATGCTCCGGTTAATTTGACTGTAGAATTATTAGCAGGATTGTACTGGATTACTTCTACTTCAGTCGTAGGTGTAGACCGTGTAAAAACTAGGTGGTCTTTGGTTTTACCCATTGGGCCTTCGTGAAATAAGCTGTTGATATTGGCAGGCATAGGCATTTTTTTACCTTTATTGCCATCAAAATAATACAGATCAAATTGATCCGTATATTTCCCTTTTGCATTGTAATCGGAAACAAAATAGACCTGATTTTTAAATATCAAAGGACAGTATTCATTACCCTTTGAGTTGACATTTTGGCAATTCTGCAATTTAGCGCTTAAAATTGCTTCTTTATTGACAGACCACTGTCCAAACAGCATTTGCCCCGTTATAAAATAGATGCATGCAACCCAAATCGACTTCTTCATCTTAAAAAAATCTAGGGTTAAGGCCTGGGTTAAAGGGAGTTTTTCTCGGGAATCGATAGGAAGCCAGGACTTCAAAGCTGCCTATTTGGTTGTATCTCAAAGCAGATAATGCATAATCATATGAAAAAGCTGCAAAGACATTTTCAGAAATTTTCAAACCAAAAGTGCCGGTAACGGACTTGTGTAAGTTTGCCAAAACACCCGATCCAATTCTATAACCCAAACCAATGTCAAACTTTTTATCTAAAAGTAGTGTAGCATTAAGGTCAAGGTTGAGGGGAAATCGCGCGGTATATCGTGAAAAACCTTGGATCATGAATGATTTGTCATCATCCATTAAAAAAGTATACCCTGCCATTAAATTGATTTGGAGCTCATCTCCAGACTTGATGGTGTTTTGATCAATGTCAAAATTAGTCGTAAACAAGCTTGGAATGGAGACTCCGAAGTAGGCTTTTTCATTGCTGTAATAGGCACCAAATCCCAAAAGGAAAGTGTTTTTGTTGACGGTTTTCCCATTAAGAGATTCGTCCGCTTCGATTCCATCGTAAGCAAAAAGGTCAGGATCACCAAAGTTCATTCTGAAATTTTGAATGCCAGGTTCTAGACCAAATGAAAGGAAACCATCTGTCACCGGAATCTTATAGGCGTACATTCCCGAGATGGAAGTTTTGGATGAAATGCCAATGCTTGATCTTCTGATATTCATACCCCAACCATTGTCGGATTCCATAAATGGCATGTCAAATGATATCATTTGTAAGGAAGGCGCCCCCTTTATCCCTATCCATTGTTCTCGCAGGTGTCCGGCAATGCTTTTGTCCCCTGAATGACCAGCAAATGCTGGATTGACCGTTACTTTGTTGTACATGTATTGCGTTACCAAACCTTGCTGTTGAGCAACTAAAATCTGACAGATCATTAAGAAACTAAAAATGAGTTGCTGTTTCATCATCGCTGTACAATTAAGAAGCCAGATAATACTTGTCCTTGACCGTCAGAGAAGGTGTAGAAATAGGTGCCAGCAGGTAGTGGATTCCCTTTGTACTCAGCACTCCAATCATTTTGATATTGTTCCTGAGAAAAAACATTGTCTCCCCATTGATTGAAGATTTGAAGTTTATTATCAGGAAGTGTAACTGCGCAGTCTATGATCAAAATATCATTCACACCATCATTGTTGGGTGTGATAACGTTTGGTATTTTACAATCTATAGATGGAGCATCGTTGATGAAGAAGGAAAGCAGACCCGTGTCACAGAAAGACTCACAGTTTTCTACACAAACTTCGTATTCAAAGGTGACAGATTGATTGTTTGCATTGGAAATACTGACTTCAAATCCTTCATTGGTTTCTATAATTTCGCCCGCATTATTTTCAAAAAAAGTGACGATGTTATTTGATGCCACTTCAAAAGTGAAAGGGACATTGGTGATCTGATTTGCCTCTAAAGTAATTGTATCATTAATTGCCTGAGGTTTTGCTGCTTGTATGATGTCCAATGTGTCTCTAGAGAAATTGTTACAGATATCATAGTTGAGTGATAATATTACCCTGTTGCTGGCTTGGGTAAAATTAGTAAGCTGTAGGATGTTGCCAGGTAGATTTTGTAAAACTATGCCATTATCAAAAACGCGCCAGAAATACTGCACGCTATCAGGATTGCTGATGTTTGTGAGGAAAATAGTATCAGTAGCACTACACAATGAACTGGCAGATGCGACAATTTGAGCGTCTAGCTTAGGTTTATTTGCCAAATTGATGAGAATGTCATCAAAAGTATCCGACAGACAAATATCTTTTTTGGATTGGACTTTGATTCTTGAAAGTGGCCCTTCAATGTTGGAAGTATTGAACTGATAACAGGAGTCTCTACCTTCATATAACTTTTGGTTTCCTGGTACAGTGGTAATGACAAAATTCAAACTAGCATCAGCTGGAAGGCTCGCCAGGCAGAAACGAATGTCATTATTGCCTTCGTTACAAATGAATAAGCGATCCTCATCAAATGTAGGTGCTGCAATAGCCGATTTTATCTTGACTTCGAAAGGCAAGGAAAATGGTGATGCACAACTTCCGTTCATGGCCCTTACAGCATAGTTTCCACGCAATTTTTCAGGTAAATCAATAATTGTCAGCGGGTGGCTAAGTTTGGTTTCTCCGGTAGGCAAAATCCAATCATAATCAAGCCCGACTTGAGGATTATTGACTTGCAATCTCAAACTATCACCAAAACAAATGCTGTCAAGACCAATTATTGTAGGCATTTCAGGTCTTGAGACAATGGACAGAACAAAAGTATCTGATTTTTCTGATGCACAGATTCCAGAATTTCCCTTTACAACATAAACACCTGTATCTTTTTCTTGCACGCCTAGTATTCGCAATATGGTATCTTGAAAAATCAATGTGCCATTTGGTGTTTCCCAAGTATAGGATCCATAACCAGATCCAACTTTGAGCACTATGGTATCTCCAAGACAAGCTTTATCAGTTCCGACAATAACTGGTTTGCCAGTGCCAATCTCTTTTTTGATATCCAGAGTATCGATAAAACCAATGCAATTCCCCAGCGTTACTTGTAAGAAATACCTTCCAAATTCTCTGCCATCTGTAATGTTGACACCTGGATTTTTTAAAGTACTCCTGAAGTTTGCAGGTCCAATCCATAGATACTTCAATTCATCACTTTCAGGTTGAATGGTGGCTGATAATTTGAAGGATTTTACGGTATCTAAACATGGACTGTAGTCACTACCCATACTTAAAATAAGTGGCCGCACAGGTATATTGATTATGGTATCAATTTTAGTGCTACATCCCAATCCATTGTCTACGGTCAATGAATATAAGCCCGACATTGACATAACTGTAAATAATCTTTCAGAACCCATTAAACCTCCTGGCCCCGTCCATTGGTAAGTTCCGCCCGCTATTACATTTGCTTCCAATCGCATACTATCCCCTTCACAACTACCTCCTCGTCTAGTGATGCTCACTTGCAAATTCCCTGATGATTTGAATTCAAAAATTTTGCTGGTATCTGAAACACAAGACTTGTTGTAAAGAATTGCCGAATAAAAACCTTCAATGTTACCTTCAGAATTGGATAAAACCAAACTATCTGTTGCTGTAGATTTAAAAAATTGGTCATTCTTCAACCATCTCACAGAATCAAAAGGACTTGTAGTGATAATTTTGATTAACCCATCGGAACCGTCGCAAGAAGACGAACTTCCAATGATATCTGTTATGAATGGTTGCGAAAGTACATTGAGGGTGATGAATGCTGTATCTGAAGAACAGCTTCCAGCGTAAAGTATCGCAGCATACATTCCTTGATAGTTGCCTTCATTAGCTGACAGGTTGAGACTATCTATGGAAGTGGTTGTGAAAAATTGTCCGTTTTTCAACCATCTTACAGAGTCAAAAACACTCTCAGAAATGATTTTGATAAATCCATCAGCTCCTTCACATTTCTCCGAGCTAGCCAAAATGTCCGTAATGATTGGTTTTGCAGTAGCAGTGATGGTTATCCTTGCGGTATCAGAATTACAAACTCCGTTGAATAAGACTGCTGCGTAATTACCTTGGATATTCCCAGATGCGTTTGATAATATGAGGCTGTCAACTATGGTAGTTTCGAAAAATTCATTGTTTTTAAACCATCTGATTGAGTCAATGACACCAGAGCTGGTAATTTTTATAAATCCGTCTAATCCACCACAAAGGGATGAACTACTCATAATGGTTGTTATGATAGGTCTTGACTGTATTGAAAGTCTTATCGACGCTGTATCAGAAGTACAGCCTCCACTAAAAAGAACCGCAGCATATAGACCCGCATAATTGCCTTCGCTGACAGATAAAATGAGGCTATCCATAGAAGTAGTTCTGAATAATTGCCCGTTTTTCAACCACTGAATTGAATCAAAATTACTCTCAGAAATGATTTTGATAAATCCATCAGCTCCTTCACATTTCTCCGAGCTAGCCAGAATGTCCGTAATGATTGGTTTTGTAGAAGCAGTGATGGTTATCCTTGCGGTATCAGAATTACAAACCCCGCTGTATAAAACTGCTGAGTAATTACCTTGGATATTCCCAGATGCGTTTGATAAAATGAGGCTGTCGACTGTTGTAGATACGAAAAATTGATTGTTTTTAAACCATCTGATCGAGTCAAAGGCTCCAGCTGTTATGATTTTTATCGATCCATCATCTCCTCCACAAATAGAAAGACTGCTGGAGATTTGCCCAATGAATGGTTTTGGCAAAACCGTTATGAGGATATTTGCAGTATCTGATTCACAGCCTTTATTACGGGCATAAACTGTATAAATTCCTGTATCAGTAACTCGTACAGAATCATTTACTAATACTTGATTTCCTTCCTTGACGAAGCCATTTGGACCTTGCCAAAAATATTCAGTTTCAATTCCAATATTTTGAATGGATAGAGTCAAATTAACTCCTTCGCATAATGCGCTATCTACATCTGCATGAATGATAGGAGCACTTATATTGTTGGCTTTGATGCTGAGTGTGTCTGAAGGAATGGATAAGCAAAGTGCAGCTTTTACTTGTAAATACACACTAATTGAATCTTTATTGACTTGGAAAAATCTCGACGGCGACGTTGTAGAATCTACCATATTCCAACCCGCTCCCCTATTTTCAAACCAATAATAAATCGCATTGCTTCCAAAATCTTCCGCCGTAAATTGGATTGAATCTCCGGCGCAAACTGTAGAAGAATCGGCCGTCAAAAGTGGTTTCATTTGGGATTCAACAGCAACTGTCATTTGTTTTGATAAACTGCAAAGGGAGTCAGAAACTTGCAAAGTATACACGCCTGCTTCCGCTTTCACAGTCAAATTTCGACCACTGCCAATAGAGTCACTTCCTTTAAACCAAGTGATTTTAATCTTATCAGTTATGATGCTTTCAGATAGATTTGATCTCAAAAACAATGTGTCTTGTGTGCATAAATTCAACCGATAAGTAGGTTGAATGGTATCTAAAACGAAAATGTCTGATTGACAAACAGATGTATTTCCGGAACAATCCTTGGCTATAAAAGTCAGTGTATGCGCGCCTCCAGTTAAATTTAATTGGAGATTTTGTTGTGTGTAATCAATCAAAAGCGAATCATCAATCATCAATTGGGTACTGATGTTATTGCTGAATTGGTTATTATCTGTAACGGTTGGTGCTCCAATTACTATCGGTCCACAAGCTGCGGAAGAAACGAATGTCCCAAAAGTTGATTTGCAATTGGTTAAAGTAGGCGGAATGGTATCCAAAATGATGAATCTTGCAGAACTCAAATTGTAATTTCCACAAGCATCTATCAAGATGAAGTCTATACTATGATTTACTAAGGTATCAGCAGCGTTGGAGCAAAAAGTGAAATCTTTAAGAGCAGGTTTTTTCCCCTTTAGAGTGTTAATTTGAGCAGGTTGATAGCTATTAGAAAAGACAATGGCAGTATCTGTTTGGCTGCATTGATCTGACATCAACATACCACCCAAATTTTGAAGCCATGCCATCAAGGCTTGGTTGGTTTGAGTGCTGTCCTTGTGGTATACAATCAAATCTTCAGCAACTTTATTCAATATTGGTTTTAATGTGTCTGAAACATAAAGCTTTTGAGTTTTCATGGATGTATTGCCACAAATATCAATAGCAGAATAAACGCGGGTAATTATTTTTTTGCATGAATCTCCGGAGATAGAATCCCGAAAACTCCATGAAAATTTGGCACACTGATCTGCAATTCCTCTTAAACTAATTTGAATGCTATCTTTCTGCAAACAAGAAATACTCAATTCGTCTGGTGCATCTATGATCGGAGGAGCTTGATCCAAAACTGTGATCTTTTGTGATGCGGTGGTGCTGTTACCACATTGATCAGTAGCTGTCCAGGTTCGATTGATGACATAATTGTAAAATAAACAGGAAAGGCTGTCACCTACTCTAATGATATTTTCAGTAAACTTTATGATTGGGCTTGGATCACAGTAGTCTTTAAAATTTACAATGGTGTCTGGAATGTTGAAACAAGAAACTGTGAGGTCCTGAATGGTATCATCAATTACTGGCGGTACATTGTCTATTATGCGATATCTACCGCTTAAAGTTCTTTTATTATCGCAACTATCCTTTACAAAAAAGCTGATATCCAGCCTCCAATCACATGCATTTGCAGGTATTACAGGAAAAGGGCCATTCAGAAAACTTCCTGAACTTACATCACCTGATGATGTTTGATAAATAAAGGATTCCCAAGTGATTCCTCCAGCACCTCCACAACCATTGGTTACCCTAGCGTTGCCATAATTTTTGATCCAAGTGATCAAGGAATCTTGGATGCCAATGACACATGTTTTAGATGCAGTAAAATCTGGTATTTTGACGATTATGATAGATTCATCATTAATTTTGAAATAAACCGTAGATGTATCAGTCATGTTACCTGATGGATCTTTCGCAATAAATTTTACAAAAACACGGCGGTTTTTACCACAGCTCAAATTGAATAAAACGTTGAATTCGTTTTGGACCTGACTTAAAGATTTATCTGGAATGATTGTAGCCGTTCCTGAATTGTCAGAAGCAACCGCTCCGGCAAATCCATTATACCACTGTTGTAAAGCTAAAAGTGGATTTGGATTGTTACAAAATATAGAATCGCTCTTTGGTAACACAGTAAACACTGGAGGAGTAGTGTCCTGAGCCAAAGAGTTGCAAAAAGAGATCAATATGAGCAAGCATACGGCAAAAAATGTCGTGAGATGCTTTCCAAAATACATTCAGGTGGATTTTGGGCAAAAATACATTTCGATTTCTAAATATGTGCACAACTTTGAGTTATTTGATCGATTAATCTTTTGAATACGGGTTTACCCTAATGGATTACTTGAACAATTCTAAACTTTTAGTCAAATGGACAAGTCACCAAAATGGGCAATTATAAAAGAACTCCTTGCACTAAATATTCGTTTTTACTCTTTTTTAAAAAAAATAAGCCAAATATGAAAAAGATAAAGTAACTTTGCAATACAAAGTACTTTTCATGGAACAAAATGATTATTTATCTCATCTAGCTGACATCAGTGACATTCTCAAAAAGCGAACGAAATTTCATGCATTGAGTGGTGTTTCAGGTATGTTGGCAGGAACATATGCCTTGATCGGAGCTTTTGTAGCAAGAAGAATCATTTATACAGCTCCCAATGTTCTTTATGACGACATCAGAAGAAACACATTTAGCCCTGATATAGTCAAATTAGCATTAGTATTTGGAATTGTGCTCGTTGCTGCTTTAGGCACAGGTTTTTATTTTTCTTCCAAAAAAGCTAAAAAGGACAATGAAAAATTATTCAGTGAAGCTGCATATGGAGTTTTGAAAAATTTGGCAATTCCTTTGGTTTTAGGTGCTGTTTTTGTTCTGGTTCTCTATTTTAGAGGTTATTATGACCTGATGGCGGCAACCAGTTTAGCTTTTTATGGTTTGGCATTGTTTGCAGCTAGTAATTACACTTTCAGTGAAATCCGAGCTTTGAGTTTAGCTGTCATGACAACAGCCATGGTTTCTATGTTTTTTCCTGGATATGGACTTTTGTTTTGGGCCATTGGTTTTGGGCTTTTGCACATCATTTATGGATTGATTATGTATATAAAATACGAAAGGTGAAAGCATCATTTCAAGATCTCAATAAAGTTTTTGAAAGCCGCATCAGATTGGGTATCATGTCCTTATTGATGGTAGAAGACAGCATTGACTTCAATGCACTGAAAGATGCTTTGCAGGTAACAGATGGAAACCTGGCTAGCCATCTGAAGAGTTTAGAAAAGGAAAATTATCTTTCTCTGGAGAAGTCTTTCTTGGGGAGAAAACCAAATACCGTTTACCGAATTACAAAATTGGGCAGTTTGGAGTTTAAGAAACATATCCAAGCACTTGAGCAACTTATCAAAAATCATCATTAATTTTTTTTCAATAACCACTTTGCAATACAAAGTACTTTTAAAACACTTATAAAATGGACGAAACAATTAAATCAAACAAAAAGCCTCAATGGGCCTTGCTTTTCAAATTAGGATTTATTTTCTTCTTAATTTGTTTATTGAATATCCCTATTTTTTGGATCACAGATCTGATTTACGAAAGACAAGGTCTGCAACAACAAGTAGAAAAAGATATCAGTCGAGCATGGGGAAATGCCCAAACACTAACAAGTCCCGTACTCGTTATCCCGTTTTCAAAAACTAAAGTTGTCGATAAAAAAAGTATCGTAGAAGACTTCAAACTTTATTTAGCACCCGAACTCGTCGGCATGGACAATAACTTAAAATCCGAAGTTAGAACTAAAGGCATTTTCAATACCATTGTTTATGATAATGATTGTAAAATCAATGCAACTTTTGACTTAAATAACATAAAGGATGAAGAGCGACAATACGCCTTGAATAAAGCATATATCATTGTTGGGTTATCTGACCCTCAAGCAATTGTCGCAGGTATCAAGTCAAATATCAATGGACTTGTTGTGAAAAGTTTTCCAGGTACAAATGACGCAGAATTTGTAAAAAGTGGATTTCATACGCCTGTTAATCTGACAGATTTCAAAGACACATTGGTATGGTCTAGTGTGCTCAATTTCAGGGGTACTTCTTCTTTGCGCTTTGAGCCAACTGCCAAACTATCTCAATTTGAGGTAAAATCAAACTGGGCTTCACCTTCTTTCATTGGTCGTAATCTCCCTTCAGATAGACGTATTACCACCACGGGATTTAGTTCAACTTGGAAAGCGTCTGAATTCAATAGAAATACGCCGGATTCATGGATAGATGACACCTATGTTACTTCTTCAACGGTTTTTCAAAACAACCCAGATTATGTCAACCCTAACATGGAAAATGATCTTCCCGGAGTCGAATTGATTGAAACTGCCAATCATTATCATAAAAATTTGCGTTCCATTAAATATGCCTTTTTAATCATTTTCTTGAGTTTCCTCATGTATTTTAGTTCGGAAATATTCCTTAAAGTAAGGATACACCCGATTCAGTATGCTTTGATTGGTATCAGTTTGGTGGTATTTTATACACTTTTACTTTCCTTATCTGAGCAAATAGGTTTCAATAAGTCCTACTTTATATCATTTGCTGCTGTCTTAAGTTTGGTTATGACGTACACATATTTTGTACTCAAATCATGGAGACCTACCATCATCATAGGATTTTTATTCGTGCTGATTTATGGTTACGTATTTACGCTTTTACAATTAGAAGACTTAGCGCTTTTAGTAGGTTCAGTTGGTATTTTCTTTATTTTAGCCATGGTTATGTTTTTGTCCAGGAAAATAGATTGGTATAATATACATTCAGAAATTCCAAATAATATGGATGCTTAAATTTTTTTATTAGATTGGGCAAGCGTCATTCATATACCTCTTATGGATGACGCTTGTTTTAATTGAAATACCATAACATTTAGCTTTCATCTTTAAACTTCGTCTCTTGTTTACTCACGATTAAAATTAAGCTTTACCTTTTGAGTGGTTGCCATTCATCTAGTCAATTAAGTTATCTTTGTTTTTTTGAATTTTATTTTTGAAAATGGGAAATCGGGTTTTTCTAGTCTTGATATTTTTGATGGTTTTCAGGTTATGGACTTTTGGTCAAGCTGTTTCTGATTTTTTAAAAGCCAAAGAACAAATCACCTACAACGAGGATTTTAAGTATAATTTGGTTGAAACAGCCAAACTATTTATCGGCACACCATATGTTGCAGGAACATTGGAAAAAACGCCTGAGCACCTTGTCATTGATTTTACCGGATTGGACTGCATTACCTTCGTCGAAAACGCGATCGCTTTGACTTTGGCTAAAGATGAAGGTGCATTTCGTAGCGTATTGCAAAGTCTTAGATACAGAAGGGGCATCATCAATGGCTATCCCTCCAGAATTCATTATCTATCCGAGTGGCTAGTACGCATTGGAAGGCAAGGGATGTTCACTCAACTCAACAATGGCGGAGATTTATGTTTTGAACCAAATTTGCATTTTATGAGTAGCAATCCTCAATATTATACAGCCCTAAAGCAAGATTCCATCGCGGCCAAAGCCATCAAACAACATGAATTGACCTTCAACGAGATGAAAATTGGTTTTCCATATTATTCCAAAAATGCTTTTGAAGATCGTTTTCTCAAACATGGAGATATTGTAGCATTCAAATCAAAAAAGGCTGGGTTGGATTTTGATCATTTGGGCTTGGTTGTAGTTGAGGGCAATAAGAAATTGCTTATACATGCTTCACTAGACTACAAAAAAGTCTTGATTACGAAAGAGACAGTTAAGGATTATTTGATGAGGATTAAGAAATTTGATGGCATTTCCATCATTCGCTAAATAGAGTAATTAAACCAAACTTCCACTGCACCATCATTGTTGATCAATTTTTTAAGACTGACTCTGGGATCCAATTCCAACATTGCCCAAATTTGTTTCCTCAGTACTCCTTCTCCCCTGCCATGTATGACGGTTACGGGATTTCGTTTATGGTTGTAGGCTTCATTTAAAAAAGCTTCAAATTTTTCAATTTGTATGTCTAATATGCGAACCGAATTTTCATTTTGAAGATGGGGTGCAAAGGTTTCAATGTGTAAATCTACTTGATGCTTTTTATAATTAATTCTTCCTTTTGGGTTTGAATCAGCTTCTAGTTTTAAGTCATGTTGTCGCAATTCTTCATGAAAGGCATCCCAATCAATGGTTTCCTCGTCTGTAACTAAGGATAACCGCTCATGTGCAACAATCAAAATTTTATCACCAATCTTTACTTTAGCTTTTCCTTCTGGGTTCTTGCCTGCATAAATGCCAAATTTGCCAGCCTTTGTTTTTACTTTATCGCCAATCCACCAAGACATTTTCAGATTTTTTGATTGGATTAACCAATGATTTGTAAAATACTGTTTCCCGATGCATCCTTCATCAATTTGATTTGTGTATGAATTCTTTCCTTCAGGGAATCTACGTGAGAAATGATGCCGATGGTTTTATTACTTTCTGATTGTAACAACTCCAAAGTATTTAATGCTGACTCCAATGTTTCATTATCCAAGGTACCAAAACCTTCGTCTATAAACAGCGATTCCAATGTGAAATCTCGTGCTGCCAAATCACTCAAGCCAAGCGCGAAAGAGAGTGATATGAGAAATGTTTCTCCACCAGATAATGTTTTAGCAGATCTCTTGATATTTGCCTGGTACTGATCAATGACTTCAATGTCTCCTTGGGGTTCGGGTGCTGCAATGAGATACCTATCCGTCAGACTTTTTAACCTTTGATTTGACAATAGGATGAGGTGTTCAAGGGTAAGATGTTGGGCAAAACCAGAGAATGTTTTACCTGAAGCATCACCTATTAATTCTTTAAGAAGTCGCCATCTTTTTATTTTTTGTTCAAAAGTTTGAAATTCTGACATTAATTGATGTTTGAGTTCAATTTGCTCTTTGTTTGACTTCAAAGCTTGTTGAGCACCACCGATCGATTTGGAAATGGCTTCGATTTGTTGTTCTAACTGTAATTTTTTTGCAGCTAAAGTTGCCATATCCTCTACCGGCAAACCACCTTCTTTCAATTGTAAAACATCTTGCCGAGTTGTGGCTAAAGCTGTATCGTTCCTTACTTTTTCTTCGTCCAGCCTTTGTTTTTGCGATGACAGTTGTTCAAAAGTGGAGGCATTCAGCATGTTACTTTCTGCCTCTTGAATGCTTTCAAATCCACCTTTTTTCAATTCTTCTATTAGATAAACCTTTAGTTGTACGTGTTCTGTCTCAAGTTTCTTAAGATTTAATTCATAGGTCTCGATTTGAGCTTCTATTTGTTTTACCTTAGTCGAATCATTTGATAAAAGTTCTTGCAGCTTATTTGTGAAACCCAATACATCTGCTGCTTCATTTGCTTCAAATCCTGAAAGTAGTGCTGTAAGCTTATTTTTATTTTTGGAATATTGATCTGCTTTCAGGTTTAAATCGCCCAAAATGACCAGACAATCATCTATAACTCTCAATTTTTGGACAGCTTCTATTTGCGTTTGAAGGTTTTTTTGTTGCAATTGCTTTTGTGCCAAAGTTGATGTATAATTATTCCTCTTAGCTAGCAATTCTTCGAGGGAATGATTTCCTGTTTTAGAAATTAGATCATGTAAGTGATCCGTTTTGGCTTTCACTTGGGAAGTAACTAACATGACTTGGCCATCCACTTCTTTATAGATTTTTTCCTGCTTTTGCCATTCATCTTTCGCTTTTGATTCTGCGAGTGTTAATAGACCGAGGTCCGCTAGTTGATGCAGTCCAATATCAGTTACTATTTGACCGCAAAGCGGGCATGCCTCACCATTTTTGAGTAATTCTTTGTATTGCGCTAAATTGGCTGATTTTGTGGCATCGTCTTTTATTTTGGATGCTTTTTCATAGTTTATGAAAGCAACTTCAAGAGCAGATTGGCTGTTTATCAGTTTTTCTGCAGCTAAAGTTTTCTGATCTTGTAGCTCTAGGATTTCGCTTGTTATCTGAGTTATCTTGGTTACATTTTCTATTTGAAAACCTAAATTGCTCAAAGTCCCATTTAAGGTGAGAATTTCCTGATTAATTTCATTTACAGCATTGAGCAAATCCCCAGTTTCTGAAGGAACTTGTGAACCAAATAGTTTTAATATATCTGCTTTATACTTTTGTACTTCTGAACTTATAGTTGGATAATCTTTTAATTCACTAAAAGACTTAAGTTTTGAATCATTACTTGCTGAAAGTTTAGCTAACCAATTATTTTTCAATAATTTACCTTCATCTCCTAATGAACGCTCTAGCTGTTTTAGTTCGTTATAGGTCGATTCAAAGTGTTGCATAAAGGGCCTGAAATTGGCTGAAGTAACTTCTTTTTGAAGCACCCTACTCAAAGTTATCTCTGATTGCTTGATTTCATTTTTGAGTAAGTCAATTTTTTTATTTGCATCGATGATGTAGTCATTTGTCCCAAGAATATCTTTTTCTAGCTGACCATGTCTTGCCAACTCCTTGACATATGGTGCAAGTTTTAAATGTTTTTGAATGCGATGAAGCTCAGGTTCAAATGCTTTTTGATTTTTTAAATTACTGTCTGCAATTTGCTCTAGCGCGAGCAGTCTCTGATTTGCACTTTCATAATTTCTTAATTTTTCTGCGCCTTCAGAAACTTTGTTGAAGTATTGTCGTAAATCAGAAATTTCTTGCTCGCCACTCACTATGCTTTCATTAAGTTGAGCTTCTACTTCTTCTGGAATGATTTGAATTTGTTTCAATCTGATTTCCAAGGTTTTACCTTCACCTTCTACTTCTCTGAAACGCTCGAAAGCCGATTTGCCAAGTTGTCGATATATCTCAGTTCCAGTTATTTTCTCCAAAAGTTCACTTCTCTTATCCGCTTCTGCTTTCAAAAACTGAGCAAATTCACCTTGAGAAAGGACTATCGATTTTACAAATTGATCATAATTTAATCCGATAAATTTTTCATTAACTGCAGGAACTTCAGATATTTTGTCGGAAACTATGACCTCCCCATTAGTAACATCAACCAATTCCATGTATACAGGATTGAGGTTGTCATTTCTGTTTTTCATGATTGACCAGGAAGATCTATAAATTTTTTCATTGACAGTATAAGTTACTTCTGCCAAAGCTTCTTTCTGGAAATGAGTGATTACAGATCCACTCTTTTCTATTTCTGCTTTTGTGATGTGACCAAAGCGTGGAACTCTATTATAAAGTGCCAATGTAATTGCATCTAATAAAGTGGATTTGCCTGAGCCGGTTGGACCTACAATGGCAAAAATACCTGCATCCAATAAAGGGCTTTTATCAAAATCAACTTCATGGTCACCTCTTAAACTATTGATGTTCCTTAAGGAAATTTTATTGATCCTCATATCTTCTCAGGATTTAAAACGTGCTCGAGCAACTCATCAAAAGCCAGGTAAACCATTTCTTTGTCTTCATCCGACATGCTAGTAGCTTCCACTTTTTTGCCAAATACTTCTTTTGGACTCAACTCTGCTATGGTTATTCCAGAAGTGAAGTTGGGAACTGCTTTGTTTTGGCCCGTAAAAGTCAATCTACTCTTTATAATCTTTAGAGTATCACTTTTGAAATCTGATTCAAACGTCTTCAATTCCAATAGTTTAGATGGGTTTTCATCAGTTTCTAAGACATCCATTTCAACAAAAGCTTGCAATTTACACAGTGGTTTGTAATCCTCCACTTTAGCAATTACTTCAGATAAGGTTCCCGAAAACTTCACCAAATCACGAATTTTTGGAACGGGTAGACTTGTTTGTTGAATTCCTTTCTCTGCGATTTCCAGTAATATGACTACTTTATTGTCTGTCCTTTCAGAAAAGCTCAAAGCTATTGGAGAACCTGAGTATCTCACCCTAGGAGTCAAAATTTGTGGTTTGTGTATGTGCCCCAGCGCAAAGTAATCAAAAAGGGCATCAAAACTAGCAGCAGGGACTCCAGCCTGATTTCCAATTTGAATGTCTCTCTCACTTTCAGATATACTGGCTCCTTGGACATATAAATGACCTAAAGCTATGATTGGAATTTCCGGATATAACTCCTTGGCTTTTAGGCTCCAAGAAGTAAATACTTCCATCAAACTTTCTTTTACAATGCTGATTTTTTCTTCCTGATTGGTCATTTCAGCGCCACGCCGCAAAACACGATCGCTCAAAAAAGGGACTGGACTTACAACTGCTTTCACATGCCCATCCTCAACCAAAGGTATCAAATCAACGTGTTCTAAATCTCCTATAACAGTAATATCCAATAGTGACAATACCGCTTTTGCACTTTCTAAATATGAAATCGAATCATGATTGCCAGCAGTGATGATGATTTTGATGTTTTTTAGTTTCTTGAGCTTAAAAAGTAAATCCAAATACAGTCTCTTGCTCTCATTCGATGGATTGGCATAGTCAAAAACATCTCCAGAAACCAAAAGTACATCCACTTCCTGACTGACAATGGTTTCAAGCAAAAACTCAAAAAATAACTCATGATCTTCTTTCAGATCTTCTTTGAGTAGCTGTTTTCCCAAATGCCAATCGGCTGTGTGTAATATTCTCAAACTATAATTGTTAAACTATTTGATTAATAAGGATCTACATCAATATTGATTCTCAATCCTTTAATTCCATCTTTATTGATCAACTCAGCCTTTGTGTGTAAAATGAGCTGTTTGATAAATCTCATGACCTTAGGATCTTTTTCAAATTTAATGGTAATGAGCTTGATATACAAATTGCGTACTCTATTTATGCCTGGTGAAGCAGGTCCAATCACTCTTTTCTCTATTCTCTTTTTCAATTTTTCAACCAGTAAGTCAGCCGCCTTATCCAGATAGGCAGCATCTTTGTGTTTCAGTTCCAAAATGATCATTCGATAAAAAGGTGGATAAGCAAATTCATCTCGCTCTTTGGTTTCCCTCTGGAACATATTCATATAATTCTGATTCAACACATCTGTCAAAATGGGATGATCGGGCCGGTGAGTTTGAATGATCACCTTGCCTTGTTCTAGTCTTCTGCCAGCTCTGCCCGCAACTTGGGTCATCATTTGGTAGGCTCTCTCATTGGCTCTGAAATCTGGATACATCAATAAAGAGTCTGCATTTACGATGCCAACCAGTGTGACATGATCAAAATCAAAACCTTTGGTAACCATTTGTGTACCGATGAGAATGTCGTACTCTCTTTTAGCAAATGATGAAAGTATCTTCTCAAAAGAGGACTTACTTTTGGCCGTATCAAAATCTAGTCGTGCTACCCTTGCCGCAGGAAAATGCATTTTGATTTCCTGTTCTATTTTTTCTGTACCAGATCCAATTTCTTTGAGGTCGTCACTTCCGCATTCAGGGCATTTGATTGGATTCTTGCGCCGATAATTGCAATAATGGCATCTCAATTCATCAAAGTATCTGTGCAAGGTGAGGTTGACATCACAATTGACACACATCGAGGTATGACCACATTTGCCACATTGTACAATAGGTGCAAAACCTCTTCTGTTTTGAAATAAGATGGTTTGTTTTTGGGCTTCAATTGTTTGAGTGATTGCTTCCAATAATTGCAAACTGAATAGAGACTTTACTCTATTCGTCTTTTTTGCATAAGCCATATCCACTACTTCTATTTGTGGCATGTTTACAGCCCCATATCGTTCCAACAATTTCACTAGTTGATATTTGTGGTTCATAGCATTCTCAAAAGATTCAATTGACGGAGTTGCACTGCCCAAAACGACCGATGCTTCATGATATTTACTGATGACTATGGCGCAATCTCTGGCATGATATCTGGGTGCAGGATTATCTTGTTTATAGGAAGGGTCATGCTCTTCATCCACAATGATGAGGCCCAAACTTTTAAAAGGAAGGAACAATGCCGATCTGGCACCCATGATCAAAGGTCTTCCTTTGGCAGTTTCAAACCATACTTCCACCCTTTCTTGGCTGTTGAGTTTGCTGTGATAAACCATCAAATCTTGGCCAAAGATGGCATTGATGCGGTCTACCATTTGGGTTGTCAGTGCAATTTCTGGCAATAAAAAAACAGCTTGTTTGCCATTGGCAATGCACTTTTGGATGAGGTCTATGTACAACCTGGTTTTACCGCTCCCTGTCACTCCATGTACCAGAACTGGTTTATCTTCAGCGTGCGCATGCTCAATGGTCTCAATGGCCTGTTTTTGTTCTATGGATAGTGGCGGTAGCTTTTCATCATCTAATAGGTAATTGGTAATTCTACTCGTAGATATTTCTTCAATTGAAAGTATTCCTTTCTTTTCCAATGCTTTCAAAATAGATAAATTACCGCCGCTCATTTCATATACATCGCTTACAGGCACTCTTTCTGTATTTTTTGAAAGCGAAATGATGCTCAATAAGGCATTTGTTTGCATTTCAGATCTTGCAATCATGTCGAGTGCTTTGACCTTATTCCCTTCGCTTTTGTAATCTAGTGTGAAGCTTACAACTTTAATCTTTTTCTCTGAATATTTTTCAATGAGCGTTTCAGTAATGGAAATAACATTTTTTTCCAGGAGCTTTCTTACAATTGGATAAATGGTTTTCCTATCCAGAATATTCTTAATTTCAGAGATCGTGATTTCTTTTCTGACGTTTACGGCTTCAGCAACCATGAATTCATCGTCGTTGAGATCAATATCCTGATAGTCCACTTCACCAGCTTGGACCTTGGTTTCACTTTCCAACTTCAAGCCACCGGGTAAAGCCATTTGCATGACTTCTCCAATGGTGCAGCAATAATAATCTGATATCCATTTCCATAAAATAAGATCCTTTTGCGACACAATGGGAATTTCATCCAGAACGGAAATGATGTATTTAGTGGTAATTCCAGCAGTTTCTTCAGTTTCTATTTCATAGACAAGGGCAGAGTATAGTTTGTCTCGCAGAGAAACTTCAACCCTGATGCCAACTTTGATTTCATGCTGTAACTCTGCGGGAACCTGATAGGAATAGAGTTCCGGTATTGCCAGAGGAAAAACCACTTTGATAATCATAGGGTAAATATAGGACTAAACCGTTCTCAACGCAAAATAACGCGTAACATACTTGCCCAAGATATCAAATTCCAGGTTGACTTTGTCGCCAGCTTTGATTACAGAAAAATTGGTGTGCTCAAAAGTATATGGAATGATTGCTACGCTAAATATTTCTGGTTTGTCATCATGTAGAATACAAGTAAGACTGGTACCATTGATACAGATTGAACCTTTAGAAACGACCAAATGTGCATATTCGTCGGGTAATTCAAAATGAAAATACCAACTTCCATCAACTGCAGCAACCTCAATACAAGTGGCGGTGGTGTCCACGTGACCTTGTACAAAGTGGCCATCCATCCTCTTATCAGGTAACATAGATCTCTCGAGGTTGATGAGATCGCCGATTTTTAATGAGCCCAAATTTGACTTGTCCAAAGTTTCTTGAATGGCTGTCACAACATAGCTTGATTCATCGTGGGAAACAATAGTAAGACAAACACCATTGTGAGCTATGCTCTGATCAATATAGGCCTCTTGTGCAAGTGCCGATTCAATCGTAATATGCAAATTGGAGCCTTCTTTCTCCAAATTCTTCACCTTTCCCAGGTGTTCTATGATTCCAGTAAACATAATTTTCTTATCTGAGCAAATTTATAAAACCCCTTAAAACAGGGCCATTTTGAACCTCTTGACCACTTAAATCTTGATTAAATACACTGCATATATAATAATAAGTTCCAGTAGGAGCATCCATTCCTGTCCAATTTATGGCGGGTTCATTTGTTGTAAATACTAAGGTTCCCCATTCATTGAATATCTTCATATCTACCCGTGAAATAAAAAAGTTGGTAACAGGGGTATATAAGTCATTTGCTCCATCGCCATTTGGAGTAAATGTATTGGGTAACTCATATATTGGGCAGTTTTCTTTACAAACTACATTGCTTAATTCACTTTCATTTCCAATTTCATCCAAAGCAGTAACAGCATAACAACCCAGTAAACCTGTGGTCAAATTTCTATGAATAAACTTCTTCTCTTGATTGGCATTCACCCTGCCTATTTCTTGAAAATTACCAGATGAATCTGGAGCATAATAAATAACAAAAGCACTGATCGGTTGTATTTCAGAACACTGAGCATTTGGATCTGTCCATGTTATGACGTTTTCCAATTGATCAAATTCAATATTACCCAATTGATCACACAAGTTATTTACTTCGATCCTTGGAGCACAAGGAGGTAAATTATCAAAAGGTGTACCACAAGACTCTTGAGAAAAATTCAAAAGTGGTGAAGGCACAAATTGCAATCCATAAGTCCCACTAGATTCTACTCTATAACAATATTCTGTACCGTTTATTAAATCAAAATCTGTATAATTGGTGCGATCGGTAGAATCAATCAATTGGAAATTTCCAGTTGAATTAAGACGCCTGTAAATATAATATTTGTTATTTGTCCAGGCAGTTTGAAAGCTCCAATTTAAAGCATTGCGCATTTGTGAAGGATTGACATTCAAAAATACACTGGAGGAAGATGCGGTCGTGCCCAACAATCGATCACCGCTATAAAACTTCAATTGGTATTCATACGCATTTGCCGCTGTGTTGATTCCAGCATGCAAAAATGTGGTATCCGTGAAATTTGATAATACGTTGAAAAGTTTTGTCGCTGTAGGAATTATTACAAAATTCCCGGATTGCAACGGCCTAAATAAAACTTCTATTTTATATGGCCCAGGATTAGTTATCGTATCCAGAGAGACTAAATCTGGTTTTACAAAAGCTAAGTCAATAGCTCCATTTGTCCCAGTGGTTGCAACCGAAACTTTTGTAAGCAGTGGAATATTTCTGGAACGAGTAAAACATACCTCTTCTGACGGTAAACTCTCCACGATGTTGAATGGATTTCCTGAATTGGTATATTTAGCAAATTCTGCCAAAATCCGATAACAATAAACGTCACCTCCATCAATATTTTCATCACGATAAAAGTACCTGCCGTTTTCCTGCTGCCGGGTATTGAATACAATTTTTTCATATCCCCTCAATCCACCTTCACAAGTATCAATTTGTACATTCACACTTCGATTGCTCCGCCATACTGAAAATCCAAGGAAATAATCATCGTCTGCATCTTCACATTGATAAGGACTTTCCCAAGAAATCAAAGCATTTCCTGCATCATTGGTCATGGTAACATCCTCTGGAGGTGGACCGACCACTTTTACTAATAGCGTTTTTATAGTTGCTAGACCTGTAGTATCACCAAAAAAATTATCTACCGCCCGGAATACTATTTTATAAAAGTTTTTTGAAATGTCATTACAATCTGTCTGCCATTCAAACAGTGCGGTATAAGGGTGCGGTTTGAAACTTCCTCCGCCAATCAAGACCGCATTATTCCCATCTAAAAATGGAGCCCCTGAAGCTGTCAACTCCACATTTTGATTCATATCAGGATCAGAAATACCAATGGGGATTGAAATTTTTGCCCCTGCAATCACGCAAATTTGTTCTGGAATTTCGATTTTTGGCGGCTGATTCATACAAGCTCTTACCAAAATTTGCATATCTCGAACTACACTCGTAATCAATACACCTTTGCGGTATTCATTGATTCTTATGGCAATGTTGTACTCTCCTTGTTGCGGAGGGCTTATCCAAGTGAAATCGCCTGTTATCGGATCTAAGTTGATGATGTTATTGCTTCCAGGCAGAATTTGATCTGGGAAAAAATAGTTTGGAACTTGTGACCCCACATCTTGAAGCGGTATTGCCAATTCATATGATAAACTATCCCCGTCCGGATCATAGGCATTTGGGTTATGGATGAATCTTTGATTCAAACAGGCAAAGTCGATGGGTGGCTGTAATAAAACAACAGAATTGTTGACACCTTGAAACTGCGGGTCTAGTAAAGTAAATGTAGTAGATAATGACAAGGCAATATCAATGGAATTTGGAAAATTGACGTTTAATATATTTCCAATTCTATTTTCGTCTGTAAAAGTAATGGTATACGTTCCTCTTCCAGGATAGGTATGTTCTTGAATGTATTTATTGAGTTTTACATCATTTGGTAGCGGTTGGCCAGTACCGTTTGAACGTTGAACCCATTGAGATGATCCATCTCCCCAAACTATTTCAACACTGTCTCTATCTGCGGCAGAACTACTGGTCTTTGTGTAAGTCGTCAGGGTCATCCTTATCCTATTGGCTGCGATTTGTTCATAAGTGATTTCCCCTGCCCGATTATGGGTTGCAAATACTGGAACTGCAAACGTAGCAAACAATAAAATGAAAAAAGATGATTGTAAAAACCTCAATACGTATACATTTTGAAAATTAAATATAGACCATTTTATACATTCAGATACCATTATGAACGAACAAAAATTTGGATTGTTTGAAACAAGCCAACTCTATTTTAATTTTTCAAGTAATTCTACTGCGTCTTTATAGTTGGGGTCAAAATTGACGGCATTTTGCGCTTCTTTTTTTGCTGCTTCTTTTTGACCAAGTTCATTCAAGGTATAGGCCTTGAAATAATAACCTTTGGCGTTTGTGGATGCCATCTTAGTAAGTATATCAAATTGCTCCAAAGCTGCATTCAAGCTGTCTTTTTCGATCATTAAAATACCAGCGTTCAAATAAGCATCTGGGTACTTTGGCTCAATGATATTGATTTGTTTATATAAACTCAATGCGCCATCAATGTCATTGTGGTTTTGTAAATAATAGGCTTTGCTATGTAATGCAGTAATGTTATCAGGCGCAACATTGACAGCAGTTTCATAATATCTTTTCGCGATGGGTTCATTTTTTTCTGCAAATAAATCACCTAAGATTATCCAGGCATCTACAATGTTGGGATCTTTTTCTGTGGCTGTTTGAAAGGAATTGATTGCTCTGGATAAATCTCCCTTTCCTCTGAAATTCAAACCCAACATCAAGTAAGCCTCAGCGTTATTTGGTTGCCTTCTGATGATATCATTTAGTTGGAAAATGGATTCATCGTACTGCTTGAGGATAAAATAGGTTTCAGAAAGTTTTAATTGCGTCAAAGTACTGTCTGGAAAAAGTTGAGCTGCTTTTTGCATGGTAAGCAGCGACTTGCTGCTATTGTTGCTATCCATAAACAGGTCTGATAAAAAATGATAATAGACGGCATTTAAGGAATCAGCAATTATGGCCACACGCATGTCTTCAATTGCTTCAGAATATTGCCCATTTTCTTCCAAGATGCGTGCTCTGTTATATCGCAGTTGCGCATTCGTTGCATCATTGGCAATCATGTCATTTAGTTTACTAAGTAGGTCACTACCCTCTTCTACTACCTCTGCTTCTGGTTTTGGGATCTCTTTACAAGCTTGTAAGGATAAGAGCACTGGAAATAGAACTAGTAAAAAATAGACATATTTTCTCATGATACGATCTTTCTAATTTCTGAAAGTTGGGCAATTAATTTTGCTGACTCGCCATAATCCAAAGTTTGTTGTCCGTCAGATACCGCTTTTTCCGGGCATTCATGCACTTCCATAATGACTCCATCAGCACCAGCAGCCACCGAAGCAAGGGCAATTTTATCAACATATTTCCTGACACCAATGCCATGAGATGGGTCAGCAATGACTGGCAAATGGCTTTTATCCTTCAAAATGGCAATGGCATTGATGTCCATTGTATTTCTATATGCCGTTTCATAAGATCTGATTCCTCTTTCACAGAGTAATATTTTTTCATTGCCATTTGAGAAAATGTATTCTGCCGACTGAAGTAATTCTTCAATTGTACCAGAAATACCTCTTTTCAACATTACAGGTTTATCAATTTTACCAAGTTCATCTAGCAAATTGAAGTTTTGACTGTTTCTGGCGCCAACCTGAAAAATGTCCACATATGGCATCATTTCTTCGATCTGACTGACTTGCATGACCTCCGTGATGATCTTAATGCCTTCTTTTTTAGCCATTTCTGACCACAACTTTAAAGTATCTATACCATGTCCTCTGAAACTATATGGTGAACTTCTGGGTTTGAAAACACCTCCGCGCATGATTTTCACACCATTTAATTTCATGTGGGCAATCGTTGAAGCAATTTGCTCTTCGCCCTCTATGGAACAAGGTCCCACCATGATTTGAAAATCGTTGCCACCTATCTTTACGTCATCACCTAAATCAATGACCGTTTTGCCAATTTTCCATTGTGATGACACCAGTTTATAGGCGTCATCCACTCTGAAAATATCTTCTACTCCTGCTTCAAATCCTATCTTTCTGAGGTCAATTTCTTTCTTACCAATACATACCAGGTATTTCCCAAACTGCGTGTTTACATAAGTTGGTTTATAACCAAGGGTATTGATGAGGCTTGCAAGCGATTGATGCTGACTTGCATTGATGTCTTGCTTTAACTTTATGATCATGATGTGTTATGATTTAACCATTTAAAATTGAAGAAACAAAAGTTTTTATACCTGCTTTACTTGCATCTTTTTCTAGTGCACGGATAAATGAACTTCCTACAATTGCACCATTTGAATACTTACAGGCAGTTTCAAAAGTTTCGTTATTGTGTATGCCAAAACCTATGAGCCTTGGAGCTTCAACGCCCATGTTGTTTACTTTATCGAAATAAGCAAGTTGTTCTTGACTGATATCTTGAGTTTTACCTGTAATACTCGATTGAGAAACCATGTATAAAAAGCCACTGCTCAATTTTCCAGCTTGCATAATGCGCTCATCCGAGGTCATAGGGCTGATCAAGAAACTCATACCAAGGTTGCGATCTTCAAATGTTTTTTGAAACTTTGCTTCATATTCAAACATAGGTAAATCAGGGATGATGAGTCCAGAAACACCAGCTGTTGTCGCCATGTCCAAAAATCTATCCATTCCAAATTGAATCAGTTGATTGTAGTATCCCATAAGGATTATTGGAATTTCAATACTAGATGTTGCTTGTTTTACTTGATCAAATAAGTGTTTTAAGTTCATACCGTTTTTAAGGGCGACCTCACTACTTTTTTGAATGGTGAGCCCATCGGCCAAAGGATCTGAATATGGCATACCCAATTCGATCAAATCCACACCAGCTTCCTGTAATCCTTCAGCTATATTTGGAATGCCATCAAGTGTTGGGTGGCCTGCAGTGAAATATACATTCAGAACACGCTGCTGTTTTTCGTTTATTTTAGCTCTTACTTTATTCATATCAATGTACTTGGTCTTTTATGTTTTCATAGTTCATATAGGTATTCAAATCTTTATCGCCTCTACCGGAAAGACAGACCACAACATGTTCATCTTTGGTAGCTCCGATTCTGGATAAAATCGCCAGTGCGTGAGCCGTTTCCAACGCTGGAATAATTCCTTCTACTTTTGATAATTCAAAAACTGCTTGCATGGCTTCATCGTCTGTTGCTGCATATACTTTAGCTCTTCCAGAGGTGATGAGATTTGCGTGAAGTGGACCTATGCCCGGATAATCAAGACCAGCTGACAAAGAATATGGTTCTATGATTTGGCCATCGGGATCTTGCATCAATAAAGTCATACAGCCGTGAATAATTCCTTTAGAACCCAAGATCGATGTTGCTGCTGAGTGACCTGAATCTATGCCTTTTCCTGCGGCTTCAGCCAAAATAAGTTTCACTCTTTTATCGTCTAAAAAGTGATAAAATGCGCCTGCTGCATTGCTACCTCCACCCACACAAGCAACTACATAATCTGGATGTTCTTTGCCGGTTTGTTCCGTTAATTGATACGAAATTTCTTCAGAGACAATGGCTTGTAATTGGGTGACCATATCTGGATAAGGGTGTGGGCCTATAGCAGAACCAATGATGTAATGCGTGGTTTCGGCATTATTTATCCAATCTCTGATGGCTTCATTGGTTGCATCTTTGAGCGTTTTACTTCCACTTTCGGCAGGAATGACAGTTGCACCCAACATATTCATACGAGCAACATTTGGTGCTTGTCTTTCTATATCAACGGCTCCCATGTAAACAAAACATTCCAATCCCATGAGCGCACAAACTGTTGCCGTTGCTACACCATGTTGACCAGCTCCAGTTTCCGCTATGATTCTTTTTTTACCCAATCTTTTGGCAATCAAAATCTGCCCTACCGTATTATTGATTTTATGTGCGCCTGTATGATTGAGGTCTTCACGTTTGAGCCATACATTGGTGCCATAAATTTCAGACAATCTTTTTGCCAAATACAAAGGCGAAGGTCGTCCAACAAAATCCCTCAACAAGGATTTATATTCCGCTTGAAAAGCAGGATCATCAATCACTTCTTGGTAAATCAATCGCAATTGCTCCACATTGGCAAACAACATTTCTGGGATATAAGCTCCACCAAATTCGCCGTAATAACCTCTTTCGTCAGGATGTTTCAAGCTGATCAAATCACTTTCAACCCTAGTTTTTACTTCACTCATATTTGCTCTTTGAATAGCTTTTTTAAAAATGGATCCAATAATTGTACATCTTTTATGCCTGGCTCAGACTCAAATTTGCTGTTTAAATCTAATCCTATAAATAACTCATGATCAATGTTTTGTATGGAGTCAATATCATCGGGTCCAATACCTCCAGCCAAAAGAAAAGGCTTTTGGCCATTGTATAGCTCCAACCAATTCCAGTCAAATTTGATACCCGTTCCTCCATAAAGTGGGGATTTTTTATCAAACAATAAATAAGAAACTCCTTCATTTATTTTCAAATCTTCTAAGTCTTCAGGACCGTTGACCCCAACTACTTGTATCACTTTGCCCACCGTGAGACATTCCTCAATAAATGCATCATTTTCATGTCCATGCAACTGAATGTAGTCTAAACCAAACAGTTGAGAAATTTCTTTAATGGTTTGGATACTTTCATTCACGAAAACGCCAACTTTCTGGACAGTCAATGTCTTAATAAATGCTGCAAAAGTGACATCAGGCTCCACATATCGTGGTGAAGGTTTATAAAAATTCAAGCCGATATAATCAACCCCCAAATCTATGACTTGCCTAATGTTGTCTTCTACCTTTAGCCCACAAACCTTTATTTCCATGGTGTATTAATTCAAACTTGAGATAAATTCGGCAGCAGCCAATCCAGGATCTGCAGTTTTCATGAAATTCTCGCCTATCAAATAACCGTCGTAGCCATATCCTTTCAAAATGGATGCTTCTTGAGCCGATTTTATGCCACTTTCTGTAATTTTAACAGCCTCTTTCGGCAACTTTTCAAATAAATTTTTCGAAAAATCCAAACTGACATTAAACGTATCCAGGTTTCTATTATTGACTCCAATCAGTTGACAATCAGGAGTGTATTTATCCAATTGTTCCTCAGAATGCAATTCCAATAACACTTCGAGGTTCAATTGTTTGGCGAATTTTGCAAGTTTAGCTACTTCTTCTTTAGTTAGAATTTCACAAATTAACAAAACAGCATCAGCTCCAATACTTTTGGCTTCAACGATTTGATACTCATCTATGATGAAGTCTTTGCGAAGAATCGGGCAAAAATTATATTTCCTAGCTGTTGTCAAGTGAGCATTACTTCCACCAAAAAATAGTTGATCTGTCAAAACAGATAATGCAGAAGCACCAGCCCTCATATATCCTGTAGTGACTGTTGCTACATCAGCGTACAAATTGATTTCTGGTTTTGAAGGTGACTTGCGTTTGAATTCAGCAATTACGCCACTTTTATCACTTCTTTTTACGTATTCACTCAAGGAAATGGTAGGTGAATTAAAATAAACAGATTTCTCCAATAATTCAATTGGCTGCAATACCCTATTTTCCTGTACTTCTTTATGTTTTTGTGCGACTATTTTATCTAATACATTCATATTTCTATTCTTGAATACTTATTAATTTGAAAGTAGATTTGCTAACGATGATTTGGCTTTTCCCGAGAAAAGAGATTCCTCAGCTTTTGCTACACATTCTAGTAATGAAGTCTGGGGTTCAAAACATTTGATGGCCAAGGCTGCGTTAGCGCAAACCACGTTATTTTGAGCTGTGGTACCCTGTCCATTGATGATTTTCTGAAAAATTGCAGCTGCCTCTTCAATGCTCGTCCCACCACTAATTTCTCCCAACTGTATTTTATCGTAGCCAAAATCATCAGGGCTCAAAACGGTTGTACCTTTGTTTGTAATGACTTTTACATGGTCAGTGAGCGATACTTCATCAAATCCATCCATACCATAAACAATGGCATAACTTTTCTCTAAAGACTCATGTAAAAATTTGTATAAGTTGCTCAATTTCAGATTAAAAACTCCTACAAGTTGTTGTTTTGGTTGAGCCGGATTTACCAAAGGGCCAAGCATATTGAAAAAGGTTTTCATACCCAATTCTCTTCTGATTGGGCCCACTCCTTTTAATGCAGGATGGAATAAAGGTGCGTGCATAAAACAAATGCCCGACTTTTCTAGCTGTCTTTTCAAAACATCAGAATCATTTGTAAAGGAATATCCAAGATGTTCTAAAACATTGGAAGATCCAGAAATTGATGAAACGCCATAATTCCCGTGTTTGGTTACTTTATATCCTGCACCAGCAACAATAAAAGAAGCCAATGTTGATATATTGAATGTGTGTTTTCCATCGCCGCCTGTTCCACATAAGTCAACGGTTTCTTCTCCCCCAAGATCCACTTTTATACAGAGATCAATCAAGGCATTTCTGAATCCGGCCAACTCCTCATTGGTAATATCCCGCATATTGTAAACGGTGAGAAAAGAAGCCATTTGACTGGCGTTGAATGCTCCTTGAGAGAATTGATTTAAAGTCTCGTACGCTTCGTTTTCTGACAAAGTCTGGTGGTCAAATAGTCTTGCAAGTATTGCTTTCATCGTACTAAAGTTTGAAAAAGTTCTCCAACATGGTGACACCGTGTTCTGTCATGATGGATTCTGGATGAAATTGCACAGCATAAATTGGAAATTCTTTGTGCTGCATGGCCATGATTTCGCCTTCATCATCTACTGCAGTGATGTCAAAGGCAGACACATCGCTTTTAGTATCTACCACCCAACTGTGATATCGACCCGCTAGAAATTTGTCTGGTATCTGGTCAAATATTGGGCTTTTGAAATCTGTAAGGTGCATTTGGGTTTTCATGCCATGAAATACTCGGCTTAGGTTTTTGAGCTTGGCACCATAGACTTCGCCAATGGCTTGTAGTCCTAAGCAAACACCAAATATTTTTGTCTTTCCACCATAATGTGCAATGGTTTTTTTGAGTAAACCTGCCTCATCCGGTATTCCAGGACCTGGAGATAAAATGATGTATTCATATTTTTCCAAATCTTCGAGTTCAAACTCATCATTGCGTATGACATCGACTTCGGTTTGGAGGATATCATTGATGATGTGTACCAAATTGTAGGTAAACGAATCGTAATTATCAATGATGACTGTTTTTTTATTTTCTTGTGACATCTCTTTTGTATAAACTCGATTTTTTAAAATGATGTTGCTTCGATCAATGCCTTATTTAAGGCCGCCAATTTATTGTTTACTTCTTGTAATTCTCCTTCTTCAGTACTATCGATAACCACTCCTGCTCCTGCTTGAAAATAGAGTGTATGTTCATGTGCCAAAAAAGATCTGATCATAATGGCGTGATTTAAATTACCGTTGAAATTGATCACCCCAAGACCTCCACCATAATATCCGCGTTTGGTTGGTTCCAATTCATCGATCAATTGGATGGCCATATATTTTGGTGCTCCTGATAAAGTGCCAGCGGGAAATGTGTCTGCGAAAATCTGGTAACTACTGACTCCAGGTTTGAGTTGCCCTTTTACGATAGATACCAAGTGGTAAACATGGCTAAATCGCTGTAATTCACGATACTTCGAAACGTACACGCCTTTGGTATTTTTACTCAAATCATTTCTAGCCAGATCGACCAACATGATGTGTTCGGCATTTTCCTTTGGATTTACCAACAATTCCTGCGCGCTCTTTGCGTCCATTTCCAGATCGCCCGTCCTTTTTACAGTTCCGGCAATTGGGTGAATTTCAGCTACTCCATTTTTTACAATCATCTGCGCTTCTGGAGATGAGCCAAATATTTTGAATGAACCGTAGTCAAAGAAAAACAAATAGGGCGATGGATTGATAGACCTCAATTTACGGTAAACATTGAATTCATCACCTTTATAACCTTGCTCATATCTGCGTGAAGGAACTATTTGGAAAACATCTCCTCGTTGGCAATGGCTTTTACATTTGGTCACAGCGTTTTTAAAAGTTTCGTCTGTTTGATTGGTTGTAACCTGTCCTTCGAGAGAGAAGTTATATTTAGAATTAACTGGTCTATCCAAAACTTTTTGCAATTCATTCATCAAAGAAGATTCGCCATTTGGTATGTTTTCTATGATGTATAGATCATCAGATACGTGATCAATGACTAAAATAAACCTGTAAAAACCGTACTTTATTTCTGGTAAATCATAACTTGGTTTGTCTTTGATGTATAAATCTTTGTCAAAATATTTACACCCTTCGAATCCAGTATAACCAAAAAGACCATTGTACTTTTTGGAGGTTTCATCTCCATCCACATGAAAAGAAGCCATATAATCTTGAAACTCGTTGACGAAGTTTTTGATCTCAAATTTTGATGATGCTGCTCCACGCTTGAATGTTTTGGCGAAGCCATTTTTCACTTCAATTCCAGCCAATGCGTCACAAACCAGAAATGAATAACTATCTTCTTTGCTACTGTAATCAGAACTTTCCAACAACAAAACTTCCGGATAGGATTCTCTAAGTTTATAGAATAAACTTACAGGCGTGTATAAATCTGCATGAGCTTTGGTAGTGATACTTTTATAATTGGTCATTTTATTTTTTCTTTTCAGTTTTTAGTACATAAAAAAACGGCTTGTCGGGAATTCGACAAGCCGTTTTGGTATATTATCTTATTGCTTATGCAATGGCTATTCGATCCCGTTATAGGTTATCTCTATTCGCCACCACCAGCTTTGATTGATCATCTTTAATTTTTAATTGTGCTGCAAATAAAAAACATATTTCAAAATAAACCTAAGTATCGAAGAAAATTTTTCAAAATTCTGGAAAATTATCAAATTCGATTAACATAAGTTTAAGCCATAATGCTAAAAAATATCCAATTCTACTTGATTCCTCATGATGTCTTCCATTGTCTCTCTTTCCCTGATGAGATAATCTTTGCCATCTATGACCAAAACTTCTGCCGGTCTGTATCGAGAATTATAATTGGAAGCCATGGTATAACAATAAGCACCGGCATTGTAAAACGCCAAGACATTGCCGTCCTGTACTTCATGCATTTTTCTATTCACGCCAAAGGTATCGGTTTCGCAAATGTAGCCTACCACCGTGTAAATTCTTTCCTTACCAGAAGTTTTGGAAATGTTCACAATTTTGTGGTAAGCATCGTAAAACATAGGTCTGATCAAATGATTGAGTCCTGAATCAACTCCAACAAAAACGGTGCTGGTTGTTTGTTTGACGACGTTGGTTTTTACCAAGAAAAAGCCCGATTCACTTACGAGGTATTTGCCTGGTTCAAACATGAGTGTAAGGTCCCTACCCTTTGCTTTGCAGTAATTTTTAAATCTTTTGGATATTTTTTTGCCTAAATCATTGATATCGGTTTGTATACCGTCGTCTTTGTAAGGGACTTTAAATCCGCTGCCAAAGTCCAAATATTTTAACTCAGGAAAATGATCGGCAATGTCAAAAAGTATTTCAGCTCCTTGCAAAAAGACTTCTGCATCCAAGATATCAGATCCTGTATGCATATGAACTCCTTCAATTTTCATATGATTAGCCTTTGCTATCCTCAAAATTAAAGGCACTTGATGGAAAGAAATTCCAAATTTTGAGTCAATGTGACCAACCGAAATTTTGGTATTTCCACCAGCAAGGATGTGAGGATTTATGCGTACGCAAACTGGATAATCTGGGAAAAGATGTCCAAATTCCTCCAAAATAGAAAGATTGTCGATATTGATTTTTACACCAAGTTTTTTTGCCTCAATGATTTCTTCCAAACTCACACAATTGGGCGTGTAAATGATGTCTTGTGGTTCGAAACCAGCTTTTAGTCCAACTAAAACCTCCTGAATTGAAACAGTATCCAAACCTGCACCCAGACTTTTGATATACTTGAGAATGGAAATATTATTCAAAGCTTTGCAAGCATAATTGATCTTGAGGTCAGGAACATCAAATGCTTCTTTCATTTTATTGTATTGTTTGGCTATGATAGCCGCATCATATACATAAAGTGGACACCCGTATTTTTCAGTAAGCGAGAGTACATCAACGCCTCCTGTCAACGTATATTTCCCATTCGTTATCTTCACTGCTTAATTAATTTTTGTTTTTGATAAAGAGGGCAAAGATAAGCAGTGCAATATGCATTCCTGTACTGACAATCCATTTAGGTGCTTCCATATTCGAACAAAAGTGTGATATTTTTAACAAATCATCAAAAAGAATAAGATGAAAATTTAATCGCGTAGGTTAACTAGACAAATTTATACAGGATTTACAGCCAATGAAAAGTAGGAATCCAGAATGCTTTGCAGTTAATCCGTGTTTTCAATACTATTACAATAATTCCATAGTTCAAAAGAAAAAGAAGAAAGAAATAGTCTATTAAGTCTGTTTGTGTTTTGAGTTAATTTGAAAAAAATAAAACTCTTTTTCAAATAAATCTAAGCAATGTTTTTTTATTAAACTTTCATCTCTCGTCTTTCATCTGTCGTCTTTCATCTCTGCATAACTAATTTTAAATAGCCCAATGAAGTAAAGCGCTTCCCCAGGTAAATCCACTTCCAAAAGCAGCCAGGCATACCAAATCACCTTTCTTTATTTTCCCATTTTCAAAAGCCTCACACAAAGCTATTGGAATAGAAGCAGCTGTTGTATTTCCATATTTTTGAATGTTATTGTACACTTTTTCGTCGGGTAAACCCATTTGTTTTTGCACAAAAGCAGAAATCCTCAAATTGGCTTGGTGAGGAATCAACATATCAATATCCGATGCTTCCATGTTTACTTTCTTTAAAGCCTCTTTGATTACTTCTGGAAATTTGGTTACTGCAGTTTTGAAAACCAATTGACCATTCATATTGGGATACAACATACCATCATCCATCATTTTCTGAGTCACAAATATTTCACCAGGAGCATCATTTTCAGGAAATCCAAATGTCTCAGTTCCTAAGTGTTTTCCACCGTGAGAACCTGGACTGATCATAGCCAATTCTTCAGCATGAGTCCCATCTGAGTGCAAATGTGTGGTGAGAATGGCTTCAGCTTCATTGGTAGTTGGTTGTAAAATTACAGCTCCTGCTCCATCTCCAAAAATAACTGTAACAGTCCTACCTTTAGTAGAATAATCCAAACCCATACTGTGCATTTCAGATCCAACAACCAAAACGTTTTTATACATGCCAGTTTTCACAAATTGATCAGCAACACTGATTGCATAAATGAATCCACTGCATTGATTTCTGATATCTAGTGCACCACATTCTGTATTGGTAATGCCCAGTTCACGTTGCAACAGTACACCACACCCTGGAAAGTAATAGTCTGGACTCAATGTCGCAAAAATGATGAAATCTACGTCTTCCTTAGAAATTCCTGCTCTTTCAATGGCGATCTTTGAGGCCTCTGCTCCCATTGTTGTAGTCGTTTCTTTATGCTTTACCGCATATCTTCTTTCTTTGATACCCGTTCTTTCCTGGATCCACTCATCGGTTGTTTCCATGAACTGGGTAAGGTCTTGATTGGTCATCACATGACTTGGTAAATACTTGCCAATGCCTGCTATTTTGGTATATGTCTTCATCTTTTCTTCATCTTTTTAACGATATGAATGCCACTCACTTCCAGCATTTTGGGGATAATTTTGTGGCTTTAATATTTTAATGCGGATTCGAAGATATAAAACCGCTTATTATCTTTTTACTTATTGATGATGAAATTCTACAGTTGGAAGAAATTCAGTCCATAAGTAACCTTATTACTTTACAAATCCAGTTGGATACATAATCGCCAAACAAACACAAATCAGAAGGAAATTATATTCCATTCCGTTTCTGCCACCGCCAACTACAAACCATCCTTCCTTAAAATGAATCATGATGATTCCAACTATAAATACAAAAATAGCCATCAAACAAGCAAGTTTAATGTACTTATTTATGACCAATAAAACCGCGCTTACCACATGTGAAAGTTTAACCGCCCAAGCTATTGGAATACCAATAGGAGCAAATCCAACTTGGTTTAAATACAATTCCCCAAAGTCATGTACACCACCATTGAAAAATCCAGGAATGCTATGTGTCAATAATATGACAACCATAGCATACCTCAATAATGACAAGCCAGTGAAAGCCGCTTTTAATTTCGTCATATGATTTCTAATTGCTGTCGAGTTAGTTCTCCAAGGACATTCCCTGTATTTAAAGTAGTATTTGGTTCAAATAACATAACTTCCACTTCATTTTCTGCTACAGGTCTGTGCTCAACACCTTTAGGTACAATTACAAACTCATTTTCAGATAAAGTGATCGTTTTATCTCTGAACTCCATCTGAAATTGCCCTTTAATCACCAGAAACATTTCGTCCTCATGCTCATGGCTATGCCAAACAAATTCGCCTTGGAATTTCACCAGTTTGATGTGCTGTCCGTTGAGTTCACCCACAACTCTTGGATTCCAGTGATCTTGAAATAAATTCAATTTTTCAGAAATATTTACTTTATTCATATCCATCTTATGTTCGACTACAAATCAAGTTAATTAGAAATGATCAATCTTCTTTTTTTTCTAATACAGGTAGTTTAGGATCTAGTTCTTCCAAAACCTCCAACACTTTTTTGGCTACGAAATAGTTTCTATACCAACGTTGGTCAGACGGTACGATGTGCCAAGGAATATGAGATTCGTTGATGGCATGCTCATATGCATCCATGTATTCGTTCCAAAGTTTTCTTTCTTCCCAATCTCCAGGATTGTGTTTCCACTGTTTTTCAGGTAGATCTAGTCGCTCTTGTAATTTTTCCAATTGCCTTTCTGGTGAGATATGCATGTAGAATTTCAGAACGGTGGTGTTGTTGTCAAATTGGAGGAGGTCTTCAAAAGAGTTTATGGCTGCCATTCTCTTAGAAACACGCTCATCATCAATCCACTTATGCACTTTTTGGATCAAAATATCTTCGTAATGAGACCTTATGAAAATCATGGTGTGCCCTTTTGCAGGTGCAATCTTGTGACATCTCCAAAGAAAATCATGAGAAAATTCTTCTTCTGTAGGTTTTTTGAATGAGTATGCATCGATACCTGAAGGATTACAATTAGCGAAAACATTTTTTGTAACTCCATCTTTTCCGCTGGCGTCCATGCCTTGCAAAACCACCAAAACACTGTGCTTTTTTTCAGCGTAAAGTTTGTTCTGAAGGTCGCCGATTTTCTTGGCCAACTTTTTCACTTTGGCTTTAATTTCATCTTTATCCAAATCTTCAGGCGCTGTTGTTTTGATGGCGCTCAATTTTACTTTAGTCATAAGCGTTTATTTATTTTGAGTAAAAATAGGTAATAGACACAAATTATTTCAATCACTTTAATATATGTCTTAGGTTTGTGTGGCTTATTGTAAAAATGATTGGCGACGATGGAAAAAATGCGAATAGATAAATGGGTTTGGGCAGTAAGATTATACAAATCAAGAACGATTGCCGCGGATGCTTGCAAAACTGGCAAGGTCAAACTCAATGGGGTGAATGCAAAACCTGCTACTTTAGTGGGCGAAGGCGATAAAATTGAGCTCAAAAAAAATGGATTTGGATTGACTTTTGACGTCAAAAAATTGCTAAAATCTAGGGTTGGTGCAGCTATTGCAGTAGAATGTTATACCAATACCACTCCTGAAGAAGAATTGAATAAGTATAAAAACTGGTTCGTTGGGAAAACAGGTGCTGAAATGAGGGAAAAAGGTGCCGGAAGACCTACCAAAAAAGAAAGAAGGGAAATTGATGAGTTCAAAGATGGAGACTTCAATTTTGATTGGTATGATGAAGAACCTATTTAAAGTTTATCATGATGTGCAAAACATTGAGAAAGAAGCGGCGTTTAAAATTTTGAAATTTTAAAAATTAAGTATGAAAAAAATTATTGTTGTATTACTATCTGTATTTTTTCTGGCATCTTGTGGGAAAGATAGTAATGCTTGTAAACAATCTGATTATGTTGGTTTCTATTCAATTGAAGGTGAAGGTTGCTTACTGACGGGAACAGATGTTGAATTGACTGCTTTTGCAAACGGTCCTGATGGCGTAAATTTTGATTGGGCAAACGCAACAAGTAGATTAACCTTAGCAGGTCCATTGATCATCAATGAATGTATGGCTTCTGTTAATGTAGTAAATGTACAAGCAGATACTGACATGCAGGTGAATGCAATGCTTGAAGGAAAAAAAATGACAATAACCTACAATGGAAAGTTTTCAGGTAAAGTAATCAATTGCACAGAAACTTACAAAAAGTAAATCTCTGCAAAGCAAGGGTTTAATTATTTCGTACATAACTAATTTATTATAAGACCTATTAACCAATAGTTCAGGACTCGATAATATTAATTTTTATTATAAAACTTTGGTGGTGGAGTACACGTTTGACCTTCCATTATCTAGAATATAAAAATAATTAATATGAAAAAGTTACTCTTATCAGCATTGGCTGCTGTTCTTTTGGTCGCTTGTGGAAAAGATGATAATTGCACGCAATCAGATTTTGTTGGTGTTTATAACGTTCAAGGTAAAGGTTGCCTACTAGACAGCACAAATGTGAAGTTAACAGCAACAGCCAATGGGACAAGTGATTTGAACATGGAATGGGAAGATGGTAGTAATACCCTCACATTAGACGGACCACTCAAGCTAACTGATTGTACAGGATCTTTAAAATTGGTGGATGAACCGACTGAAACCGACCTTACTATGAATGCAACTTTAGATGGAAATACGCTCAAAATTACCTATACTGGTAAGTTTTTTAGTACACAAATAAATTGTACTGAAACATTCAAAAAGTAAAACTTTAAGCAAGTTTTTTTCCACGGTAATTAAATTAGGAAAAATTATGGAGGGCATAGATACATCGACTACTTAGCTGTAGTTGATTAAATCATTGTAGTATGTTTGATAAACATCTCGGGCATATCTGTTTGTAAATAGTTGGAATTCATGGTTCATTCTATAGAAATCCTCAACGATCATTGCCTGCTGCTCAAAGTTATAGTGGAATAGAGTTTTGCCTTTGTTCAATCCGTTGACAAGGCGCTCTACTCCACCATAATCGTACTTGTATTTTGATCCTTGTGCCTTCAAAGCTCTATAAATATAAACACTACCAAAATTCTGGAATTGGAAAACATGTACCAATTCGTGCACCAATATTGCAGACTCAATTGTGTCCCGATAGTGCACTACATTGTAGCCAATAAAAGCATAGGCATATCTCTTTACAAATGTTGATGCTTTATCATTGATCATCACGGCTGGAATCTTTATACTTGTACCAAACCATTCTTCTACCAACATTGCTTCCAAATCAGTCAGAGCCCTCATTTTTGGCTTTACTATCTTTAAGCCAGTCATATGCAGCTCAGGAATGTACAATACATCAATGAGGTAAAACAATAGGTCAATGGGCCAATCCCAAAATCTGGAATTTGGAATGATTGGTTTCCAAGTGAATAAAACCATAAAATGTCTGAAAAGGCGGTTCCATCTTTTACGGGTATTACCCAATCCAAATTTCCATATTTGAGCATATAAATTCATTGTCTATCAGTTGAATCTAAGTGCTGAAATTGGTTTGATGCGATTGATGATAAAAGTTGGCAATACCAAAAACAAGAGTATAAATATAAATGCGCCAAAGTTTATCCATAGTACAGTCTGCCAATCTAGATATATCGGAGCAGTATCTAAATAATAATTTTCTTCATCTAGTTTGATGAATTTATAAGTCTTTTGGAGGAATGCCAATCCTAGTCCAATTACATTTCCTAATAATTGTCCTAATAAGATGATGACACTGGCTTGGTAGAGGAATATTTTTTGCACTTGCCAATTTGTTGACCCCAATGACTTGAGAATGCCGACCATGTGGGTCCTTTCCAAAATTAAAATGAGTAAAACAGTCATCATATTGATCACTGCAACAATGCCCATCAACTGCAGAATCACTTTTTCATTGATGTCTTGTAATTTCAACCATTCAAAAATGGATGGAAATTTCTGTTGTATGGTTTCAGCATAAAGGTTACTTGGCAAAATGCTGTTATATATGTAATCTGTGATGATTTCACTGTCCCTGATATCGTCTAAAAAAACTTCAATTCCTGCGACCTGATTTTCATTCCAACCCAGAAGTTCTCTCAATTGATTCATATTCCCAAGTACAAATCTTTTATCGTATTCTTCCAAGCCGGTATTAAATATTCCCACTACTTTGAGCTTCCTACGCACTTTGTTTTTATTCTTGACAAAGGAAACAATGACTTCTTTATTGACTTTGATTTGAAGTTTGTCTGCTATGATTTTACTGATGATAATTTCATCTTCGCCCATTGATTCCAGGTTCTGCTTGCCAGAAATCATGAATCTATTCATTCGTCCCCAGTCAAATTGATTGTCAATTCCTTTGAAAAGTATGGTTTGAAAATCTATTCCAGACTCTACAAGGCCAGGCATGATGATGAATGGTTGCACATGTTGGACGCCACCATAACTCATTGTTTCTTGGTATTTACCCTCAATTTCTCGCCCCCACATTTTTGCAGGAATTTGATATTGAACCGACTTGATTTGTTTGAGTTGTGTATAATATGGCGCAGACACAGAGATGGGTCTCAGTTCAAAATCGCGATTGATATTGGTGTCTGTGATGTGTATGTGACCCCAAAATCCAAAAATTTTATTGTGAATTTCCCGCTTAAATCCTGTGATCATGGCATTGGTGAGGATCATTACAGCAAGACTTATGGTTATTGCAGCAATGGCAATACCAACAATGGTTTTAGTAAAAGAACGACCCTTTGAAAATGCCAGGCGCTTAGCAACGAAATATGAAAAGTTCAATATTGGTTATAATCTTTGGAGTCAAAAGTAGTCAAATAATAAATGCCCACAGTGATAAAGATGAAAATACTTGCTATCAGATTTTGGGAATAACCATGCAAAATCAAAGCATACAGAAGTATAAGGATTTGTGTAATCAAACAATTTTTTCTCTCAAAGCCAATGCAACTGCTTCTGTTCCAGAATGTACGTGCAATTTGGCATATATGTTTCTCATATGACTTTTGATGGTATCTATAGAAACAAATAATTCCGTCGCGATCATTTTATAACTTTTACCATCAACCAGCAATTGCAAAACCTTCTTTTCTTGATTGGTCAAATTATATTCTGAAGTTTGTCTAATTTGTACATTGGATTTAAATAGGTCTATTACCTTTCTTGCGATACTTGGAGTCATGGGTGATCCTCCTGAAACGACCTCTAAAATGGCATCAATGATACCTTCTGGTTTGGTAGATTTCAATAAATAGCCAGAGGCGCCAGCACAAAGCGCGTGGAAAATGTATTCGTCATCAAAAAAAGCCGTTTGAATTAAGATGTGGATCTGTGGAAATTCCTTTTTGATGGCTGTTGTCGCTTCTATTCCGTTGACATTAGGCATTTCGATGTCCATCAAAATGACGTCACATGCTGTGTTTTTGAGCTTAGCAACCGCATTTCTACCATCAGGAAAAGAGCCTACGCATTGTGTTTGATCAGAAATTGACAAGAGGATTTCATATGTCTCTCGCAAATGTTTATTGTCCTCAAATATTGCTACTCTTATCAAGATTATATTTTTTACAAAGCTCGGTAATTTCAGGATAATATAAAATAGCGATTTTGGGTGATGCAGTCTGGGTTTTTCAAGCTTTCAATAAAAAACAAAGCAACACAGACCTTATTTCGATGCAATTTAGCTGACAGAAATCACCTTCTTGCTTGTTTTACATCATGAGAACCATAGACCTTGATGCCTATCTTTATTTTTTTGAACGTGTTTCAAGCTACAAAGAACTTTGCTATTCAAAAATAGAAACTGTAAAACTCAGGTGGTTAAGAGGCTCGTAATCAATTGAATAGAAAGCTAGAAAGCCCAAAACTTTGAAAACTTGGTTGAAGCATGAGCTACTGCCAATGTCGATGAATGAAAGAGATTTCTGTTCAATATTTACCGAGTTAGTGATTTTACGATTAAAGCTAATTAAAGCATTTGTATGACACAAAAGGTCAAATTCCAAAAATGATATCAAATAAAAATCTATTAGTCTTTTTACTGCTCACCCTAGTATGGCTAGGATGCAAACAAACAACTGACTTTATCAAGCCAAGCTATAGACCACTTACGGAGGCCGTTTACAGTACTGTGACCGTGGTGCCAAAGGAAGTTTATAATGTTTATCCAGCCGTTAGTGGCATCATTACTTCCAGCATTTTGACAGAAGGTAAAATTGTAAAAAAAGGTGAACTCTTATTTAGTATTGACCAAATTCAATCAACCTTAAATAAAGAAAATGCTAGATTAAATTACGACTTGGCAAAATATAACTTCGAAGGAAATTCTGCAATTCTCAAAGATCTCAAAGAAAATATTCAGACTGCTTCCCTCAAATTTCAAAATGATTCTATCAATTATCAGCGATTTGCTATTTTATGGGAGAAAGGCATAGGTACAAAACAGGAGTTTGATAATCAAAAATTGCTCTTTGAAACCTCTAGAAACGAATTGTCAAAAATGATCAATACCTATAAAAGGACTGAAAAAGACCTGGCCAACAAATTAAAAATTGCCAATAATACTTACCAAATCAGTACAAACAATAATGAGGAATATCGAGTCACTAGTTTGATGAATGGTGCCGTTTATGAAGTTTTGAAAAAAGTTGGTGAAGCTGTAAATCCCCAAACTCCTGTTGCGCTGATTGGTAGTGAAAATGATTTCATTTTAAAACTTTTGATAGACGAAGTTGACATTTCCCGTTTGCAAATTGGGCAACTTATTATTGTAAGCCTTGATGCATTTGAAAACGAAACCTTTGAATGTGAGCTCAAAAAAATATATCCTTCAAAGGATTTGAGATCACAGACTTTTACAATCGAGGCAGCATTCAAAACACAGCCCAAAATATTGATGAATGGATTGAGTGGTGAGGCCAATATCATTGTCTCCAAAAAAGACCATGTGCTCACTTTACCCAGCCAATACATCAATGAAAAAAATCAAGTCAACACTAAAAAGGGACTTGTACAAGTGGAAGTTGGAATTTCTTCATTGCAGTTTACAGAAATATTGAATGGCATTGACACAACAACCGAAATCTATAAACTAGAAACAAGTGAATAAGAAAGTACTGTTGAATATCGCCTACAAACACATTACGACCAGGATAAAACAATCATCTATTGCTGCTCTGGGAGTGACCTTTGGCATCGCTACTTTTATTATACTGGTTTCTTTCATGACTGGTTTGAATGGTTTGTTGGATGGATTGATATTGGATAGAACACCACACATACACCTTTACAATGAAATAATACCCTCTGAAAATCAACCCATTTCTTTGTCCACGCGATTTAAGGATGACTGGTTTATGGTGCGATCGGTAAAACCAAAACAAAATCAAAGCAGAATACACAATGCAAGGCCCATCATCAATATCCTGAAGCAAAATCCTGATGTTCTTGGAGTTTCGGCTCAAGTGGCAAGCCAAGCCTTTTTTACAGCTGGCAATATAGAATTGAATGGTATCATCAACGGTGTAAACATATTGGAGGAAAGTAGATTATTCAATATTGATAATTACATCATCAATGGCAGCATTTACGATTTGCATAACAATGATAATGCCATCATCATTGGGATTGGAATTGCGAAAAAGATGAGTACAAAAGTAGGTGATCGGATACAAATAGTGAATGCAAAAGGTAATAGGCTTACCTTGAAAATTGTGGCCCTGTATCAAAGCGGTCTTGCAGAAATAGACAATATTCAAAGTTTTGCAAATATTGGTACCGTGCAGAGGTTTATGGGAGAAAAGGAAAACTATATTTCCGATATCAATCTCAAACTTTATGATATCAATAAAGCCTTGCCCATGTCAAAAGAATTGTCCAAAATGTACCAAATCACTGCCGTAGATATTGGAACTGCCAATGCACAGTTTGAAACAGGAACGGCCATCAGAAACATCATCACTTACGCGGTTTCTATTACATTGTTGATTGTGGCTGGTTTTGGCATCTACAATATCTTAAACATGTTTATTTATGAAAAAATGAATGATATTGCCATTTTAAAAGCAACTGGGTTTTCGGGAAATGATGTATTATTCATTTTCATCAGTGAAGCCTTATTGATAGGACTTATGGGCGGCTTATTGGGTTTGATTTTGGGCTATTTTTTCTCATCCGTCATTGATCAATTACCCTTTGAAACTGATGCATTGCCAACCATCAAAACTTATCCTGTCAACTTCAATCCTATTTATTATGTGATTGGAATTGTTTTTGCCATGATATCCACTTTTTTTGCTGGTTACTTACCTGCCAGGAAAGCCAAAAGGATTGACCCGGTAACCATACTTAGAGGCCAATGAGCATGGGAGGAAATTCTATCATAAAAGCTGAGCATATTTTCAAAACCTTTCACAAGCCCGTAGAAACTCAGGTATTGAATGACATAAATTTCAATATCAATGAAGGTGAATTTGTCTCCATTATGGGTAAGTCTGGATGTGGAAAATCTACCCTACTTTATATTTTATCTACCATGGATACAGATTATGAAGGGAAATTGTATCTCAAAGGTAAACTCATCACAGGCAATAGCCCAAATGAACTCGCCCATGTCAGAAATGAACACATTGGTTTTGTATTCCAATTTCACTACTTGCTCCCTGAGTTTACAGTGATGGAAAATATCACTTTGCCGGCTAAAAAACTTGCTAAAAAATCTGATGAGGAGATTTATTCGGATGCAAAAAACATCTTGCAACTACTGGACATTGCCAATATTGCAGAAAGTAAATCTTACCGCATTTCTGGCGGTGAAAAACAAAGAGTAGCGATTGCAAGAGCCTTGATCAACCAACCAAGCATCATCATGGGTGACGAACCAACAGGAAACTTGGATAGTGGTAATTCTGAAAATGTGCTGGGTATTTTTAAAGCATTGGCCAAAGAAAAAGGCCTCACTCTATTAATTGTTACCCATGACCAGGAATTTGCTGATCAAACGGACCGCATTATCACTATGGGCGATGGGAAAATTTTGACCTAAATTTTGCTGCGTAAATGTGCAAGTTCTTGCCTTAAATTTTCACGTTCCTCCAACAAATCTTGTATAACAGCCAAACCAGGTATATTTATGCCCAAATCATAATGCAAACGCATCCATTGCTCAAATTTTCCTAATTCATCGACATCCAGAAGTATGGCTTCTTCAGTGTATGCAATCGAGATGAGGTCATGTTCCTCCAGCGCTATGAGCAAATCGGGAGTGACATCATAAATGGTACACAATTTTTGGATTTCTATAAACTGTCTTTCGATGCTCATGACCTTAATTTTGATAGTTTTGCAATCAACTCTTGCTCTTCTGAAGTAAGATTAGTTGGTATGATAATTTTAAATTTTATGTACAAATCACCAAATTTTCCGTCTTCTTTGTATACAGGAAAACCTTTGCCTTTTAATTTCACTTTGGCATCATTTTGTGTACCTGCGGGCACGTTGATTTTGACTTTGCCATCCATAGTGTCAACAAAAATTTCTCCACCCAATAATGCCTTGTACAAATCCAGAGATATTTCTTTGTGAAGATCATCGCCTTCTCTTTTGAAGCTTGTATCATTTAGAATATTAAATTTCAAATACAAGTCACCTGCTGGCCCTCCATTTGCACCAGGTCCACCTTGTCCCTTGATGACAATGGATTGTTGATCTTTAATACCTGCTGGAATTGAAAATCGTAAGTTTTTACCATTGACAGTTACCGTTTGCTTTTGGGTTTTTGTCACATCAGAAAGATTCAAAGTCAATTCAGCATGATAGTCTTGACCTTTAAATCTAGCTTGCGCACGCCTGGAACCTCCAAAATCTGATCTTCCAGATCTGTCACCTCCAAACATGGATTCAAAATATTCTGAGAAATCCCTTTCATCAAATTGGCTACCACCGCTAGAACGGCTACCTTGGTAGCTTCTTTGTTGGCGCTGAGCATTTTCTATTTCATCGGCATGCATCCAATCTTTACCATGTTTATCATATTTTTTCCTTTTCTCGGGGTCGCTCAATACTTCATTGGCCTCATTTATTTGTTTAAATTTGGTTTCAGCGCTTTGGTCGCCCTTATTCAGGTCAGGGTGAAATTTCCGCGCAAGTCTTCTGTAAGCTTTTTTTATTTCCTTTTCATCTGCTGTTTTAGGTATTTCTAAAACAGCGTAGTAATCAATATAATCCATAGTTGTTTGTTGTTATTTCTTTATATGTGCTCTATATTGTTAATGCCAATAATCCTTTAAATAGTTCATTTTGCATCGGGATATTGTAAAGGTGTATGCTTGAATCATTAAATTGGTAGAGACCCAAAATTCTATGTTTTCAAAAATTTAGTTCAATCTCTTGCAGAAGCAGGGATTCCAATGGGATTCCAATCAGATTCCAATGAGAGTTCAATCATTTGCAAAAGCAGAGAAGCGTAGGATTTCAATCCTTTACGGAAGCAGGGACAGGTAGGATTCCAATGGCAGTTCAATGAGAGTTCAAGCCCATGCAAAAGCAGGGAAACGGAGGATTCCAACCCATTGCGGAAGCAGGGACAGGTAAGATTCCAATGGGATTCCAATGAGAATCCAATGAGAGTTCAATCATTTGCAAAAGCAGAGAAGCGTAGGATTTAAATCCTTTACAGAAGCAGGGACAGGTATGATTCCAATGGCAGTTCAATGAGAGTTCAATCCCTTGCAGCAGCAGGGACACGTAGGATTCCAACCCATTGCGGAAGCAGGGACAGGTAAGATTCCAATGGGATTCCAATGAGATTCCAATGAGAGTTCAATCATTTGCAAAAGCAGAGAAGCGTAGGATTTCAATCCTTTACAGAAGCAGGGACAGGTAGGATTCCAATGGCAGTTCAATGAGAGTTCAAGCCCATGCAAAAGCAGGGACGTTGGATTTCAATTATAAAAACACAAAAAATTGCTCATTGGCACATTGCCAAATTGCCTATTGCGTTTCATCGATTTCCGAAAAAAGCTGACGGCTGACTGCTGACAACTGAAAACTCGCTCGATTTCCGTCCTCCGATTTCCGGTTTCCGTTCACCAGTGTCTAATGAGGAGACTGATTACATGTGTTTCAGATTTTACTAGAATTCACGGTTTCGGAACTTCGTACACCCGATCTTCCGATTTCACCATTTCGTTCTCACGATTTCCGTCCTCCGATTTCCGGTTTCCAGTTTCCGTCCTCCGATTTCCGATTTCCGGTTTCCGTCCTCCGATCTCCGTCCTCCGATTTCCGATCTCCATTTTCATTTCCGTTTTCCGATCTCCGTTTTTATTTCCGATTTCCGATCTCCGATTTCCGCAGCCGCAGGCATTTTCAATTTACCAATAAAAAACAGCGCCCAAGACAAAGCTGCTACTATGTAGATGGCTTCTTTCAAACCGTAAAAGCCGATGAGTGCTACAAATTTATGCCAGAAAGTTTCACCCATCCTACCCTCGCTCAACATTACATTCTCAATGACATGACTGGTGAAAAAGGCTAAAAAGAAATAGAGAATGAGTAATGACACACAGAACTTCCAAAGCTTTTCATACCATTTAAATCCTGGTGAAACAATAAACAAAGATGCCAAGAAAAGCATTGGCAGCATCGAAATGGTGTTGAAATTGTTATAAACCGCTCTTTCAGGATTTATAGCGCGCACATAAGACATATTGGATAGTCTATTGCCATGTTTGGCTTTGCTATATAAAAATATGGTGGTATTCCAATCCTTTTCATTCTCGGGGGCTTTTGGATTCCAAATGGAATAATAATTTGGATTGACCAAATTAAAAAATCCCTTGCCCATTTTACAATAGTAAACATTGTGGGCTTGCTGCATTGGTTTCAACTGAAATAGTAAAATCAGCGACAAATACACCAAAATAAAAATACCAAACCTTTTAGTTAATTCGTCAAGCTGCTTCATGAGTTTCAGGATTCTTAGCTATGTGACCTTTCAACCATCTCAACCATAAAAAGAGCGTAAATACAATAAACATGATCTGCCACAGCTCTGTATGGACAAAATCAAAAGATGCAGGATAGTATTTCTTTGTGAAAAATAGGGTGACAATCCTCACAATATTCAATAAAAACAACCAAAATATCCCAATGCCAATGGCTTTCATTTTTCCCTTAAACGGTGATGGAAAAAACAAAATCGAAAGCGTATATAAAATCATTGGAGCAACGGCATCACATCCCTTTTTTACTTCCAAGCTGAATTCCGGTGAACTCAATATTTCATTTCTAGCTGAAGTTTCGTACCCAAACAGATTTAAAATAAAACTAGAAATCTTGGTATAAACATTCAACAATGGTTGAACTATAGAAGTGAAATAATCCTGATTGGTAAACCAAAAGCTGAAAATGCTCAGCAAAAATACTCCTCCAATAAAAAAGTATATCTTCTTCTTTGAGGAAGCTTCAGTAGATAATTCTTGTGTTGTCATGTGATTGCTTAAATGATTGAGATCAAATAAGCTAATAAAAAGCCAGAAATGATGCCTCCTGGAATATCTGCATCAGTCAACTCATAACCAAAGAATTTCATCGCCACCATGACTAAGATAAATAGCAACGCATAAATGACCAAAGTCAATTTCAAAATCTTAGCAAGGTCAACTGGAAATTCTAATCCAAATAATGTAAAGTGTGGGGTATTTTTTTCTTTCATTTTAAATCATTGACTATAAAGCAAAACTAATAGAATTACTTAAAATATCAAATTTTAACTCTAACCATCTTAAAAACAAGGTTTCAACCCGCTCAGATTTAATATTTAAACCTTGATTTAATGAAGTATAGCGCTATTTTTTTCTGTAAAGCGTACCATTTTCAACAGCATACAATACTTTATCCAAAGCCACTATCATAGATACTTCACTCAATAAACCACGCTCTCCGATTTTTTCAAATCTGCCAGATTTATCAGTTCTAAACAGCGTACCATCTGACTCTATACTCCAAAGATAACTACCATCTGCAACCATGGCGACTGTGTGTTCCCAATCAGCAACTGCACCAACTTGCTCCCAAGTCATGGCACTCACATTGTTCTTATATAAGGTGCCGCTTTCTACCGTCCATAAATGATTGTCCATGGCTTCCAACATAAAAACATTGGCGAATTCTCCTGCACCACCAACCTGTCTCCAAGTACCATTTTTATATGTTTCATACAATGTGCCATCGGTCTCAATGGTGTAAAGTTTGCCATTCAAACCTACCATTGCTACGGTATTGGCCCAGTCACCTTCCTTTCCTACCCTTTCCCAAACCAATGATTTTACATTGTGTCTATAAAGTGAGCCTGATTCAATCGTCCATAGTTCGCCATCAAGCCCCACCAAAAAATCAGCATTTTCGAAAAAACCTCGTTCACCGATCTGATTAAATGATCCATTTTTATCAGTTTTAAATAGTGTTCCATCCGCTTCGAGACTATAAAAGCTACCATTTAGGGAAACAACGTCAATGGTGTTTTTCCAATCCCCAACTGCACCAACTTGAACCCATTGTTGTGCATTAACAGAAAACACAGAAGTAAACAAAACTAAGGCAATTAAAAAACAGTTTTTCATTTTTTATCTTTAGATGAATTTGAAAATTGGCTGGATGGGTGGTCAAAATTATACCTAATTTCTAATTCATCATTTTTTTAATATTTTAATTTCTAAATAGTTACAATCTTATTCTATGATCACCTGATGACGGTTACTGTTTTTATTTCATTTTTGATTTGATCATTGATCAAGTATTCAACTGACATAACATAAACTCCCTCCAAGGCTATTTTGCCATTTTTGGTATGTCCATCCCAGAGTATACCCATATTGTTGTCCAATGTTTGATTAAAATAGACAAGGTTTCCCCAGCGGTCGAATATTTTTACGGTTTCTACTGAAATGCCTCTGCCTTTTGCAACATATACCAAATTTGCATTGACTCCAGCACTTCCAGGTCGCAAAACATTAGAAAAAAACAATACTTGTTCTTTATCTTCAAGGACTGTCACATTCACTTCCAGCATTTGTTCGCAACCGTTTTGATCGATCGCTGATATGGTAATGCGGTCATTTTCATTGCCCTCATAGGTGACGGATGTGCAATTCTCGCATAAACTGCCTATAATAGATTGCCAGCTTATGGTGCTGAAAGCATTAATATCACCTGTAATATTGATCGTGTTTCTTGCTCCGAATGCTATCATCAGATCTGATGGATTAACCATAATTTGTGGAAGTTCAAAAAACTGCACCGTAAAAGTGTCAGTTCCCACACAACCGAAAGTATCCACAACTTTCAACCAATAAACACCATTTTTTTCGACATTTATTTCTTTTGTGGTTTCGCCACTACTCCATAAATAATTGGTTTGATTTCCTCCAGATAAGGTTGCAAAATCACCCATACAAATCAGGCTGTCTCCGAATATCATAGGCTCCGGCCCAGTCCGTGATTCTGTAGTAAAAGTAATAGACCCCTTACAACCAGACACATCTTCAACTGTCAAAGTATGCGATCCTGATGATTTTATATAAAATGTGGCTGAACTATCTAAGCCATCCCAAAAATAACTTTTGTAGTGCGTATCTGTTGTTAATATTGCTGAATCACCAACGCAAAAAGTGGTTTCGCCAGCCAAAATGGGGATTGGTAAATCCCTTTCAATAACATCAAATGCAATTTGGCCCTTACAACCCATTTCATCACTTACAGTTAGCGTAAATGTTCCAGCTTGATTAATGATGGCCGATTTTAGGGTGTCTCCATTGCTCCAATCATACTTAAAATAATCATCCACACTGAGTATAATGGTGGTGGCATTTGGCCCACACAAAAATTGATTACCCTCAATGATTGGATGAAGTGCTTCTTCTTCTGTTATAAATATGGTGTCAGTTGCATTACAATTATTGGTATCAAGTCCTGCTATGCTATAAGCACCAGCCATATTGATAAAAAGGGAATCTGTTTGGCTTCCAGTATTCCAAATTGGATTTCTGATCCCACTTACAAAAATTGTTGTCCCCAAACCTCTACAGAACTCAGACGATCCATTGATGAAGTCAGTAGTTTGTGAAAAATTGGACAATTCGAATTCTGCATTTCCAACACAACCATCATCATCTGTAAAATTGAGTGAATACATGTTTGGATTTTGGACCCTAAAAATGGGTGATGTATCTCCATTAGACCATCGGTATGTTCCTGTAAATCCTAAGTCCAATTCTAGTACATCTCCATTGCAAATCTGATAAGCGCTTTCTAGAGGTAAAATCAAGGCTGGTTTTCTACTCACTGTAAAAGAATCCAATCCAGTACATCCTTTCCCATCTGATACCCTGACCACGAAAGTGCCTGTATCCACCGTGATACTTCTGCTCGTCTCACCAGTTGACCACATATAATCAAAAAATGAACCAGCATTCAAGTTGGTGGTGATGCCTTCACAAACTACCGAATCTCCAGTTATATCAGGTTGCAATGCCGCACTGACCACAACTTCTGTTTCCAATTTTGTTTTGCAACCAAATGCATCCATAACTGTGACGGCGTAAATACCTGCTTGTGACACTTGGATGGTATCCGTTACTTGCCCAGTTGACCATTCATAATCTAAACCTTTCAAATCAACTTCTAGGGTAGTTTCAGACCCAGTACAAATCGATCTGGCTCCCAATATTTCAGCGGCTGGGCCAGGCAATTGATTGAGGTTTATGGATTTGCGATAACCACAACCATTTACATCTTTGACCAGAAATCCAAGAGGTTGAGCAGTATTAAAAAACCTGCTGGTATCCGTTGACCCATCCGCCCATAGGATATCCGTGAAATTCCCTTTTACTGTGATTCTAGTAGAATCGCCTTCGCAAAAGACTTGGGATCCACTGAAGGTAATGGCTGGTTCACCGAACTGATTGATCAAAATGGAATCCAGTGCAAAACATCCATTGGTGTCTCTGATTTCTACAAAGTACAATCCAGTATTTTGAATGGAAATTTGAGCGGTTGTATCCCCCGTAGACCAAGTGTATTGAGGGAATGATTGGACAACCATTAAATCACTCACTGAATCCATGCAAATTTGATTCGCACCAATGATTTCTGGTTTGGTAGCTGATTTATGTGAAAAAAACTCTGTCAAGGATGTTCTACAGCCTTCGGAGGTGGTAAGTACAGCAGTAAGAATTCCGGTATCCCTTACAATTCTATCTCTTCCGAGTTTGCCATCGCCCCATTCATAAGTAGAAAAATTGCCGATGACTGAAATGGCAGTGCTATCACCTTCGCAAAATTGGGTACTACCTTGAATGGAAGGAACAGGCACAATCCTTTGTATGATTTCTTTTGTTGCGCTGGATTTACATCCAAATTCATTTGCAACTTCCAGACTGACTGTGCCAGCTTGTAAAATGGAAGTTTGCTGAGTGGTATCACCATTGCTCCATAAATAGCTGACATAACCGGCATTGGGTGATAAAACTAAGCTATCACCGGGGCAAAATTCCCCCACTCCACTGATGATAGGTGGATCTAGTGAGTAATCGAAAACTTCTAAAGTATCAGTGCCTTTGCAGCCTTCTGCGTTTGTTACAGTAACAAGATATTCACCAGGGAATCTAATTGACAAAGTATCACTGGCAATCCCGTCACTCCATAAATAGGAGTTATAGGTTTGGTCTAGAGTAAGTTTTGTACCCAAAGTATCACAAATGATTGGATTGCCCATAATTTTTGGAAGAGGAGCCATTTTTTCAGTAACATCAAAACTTTTAATGATAGGGCAATCATTTTCGTCATTAACTGCCAACCAATAAGCTCCTGCTTCATTAATCAGAATAGTATCGGTTCTCTCGAATGTAGACCATAAATAATCTGTATAAGGATAATCTGTGAATACAGTTAGAGAACTTCCCTTACAGAAACTCAAACCATCTGGGAAATTAATTTCACGTATGATTGGTTTTGGTATAAAAAACGAAGTATCCAATTTACATCCATTTGCATCAAATGCTTCCAAATGGATGATTGTGTCTGATTGAATTTCAAAAAAAGCGGTGGATCCAGATTGTCCTGTCGACCATTGGTAGTCCACAAAACCAGAAGCAAAGAAATTCACTCTTGCACCAAGACAATAGCTAGAATCCAGCAATCTTACATTTAAAGTTGGCAATGGGCTTGATAAAACCTTAACAGTATCTGAACTACTGCAATTATTAGCGTCTGTAATAGTGACTGAAAAATTGCCGGGTGCCTGGACTTTTATTTCATTTTCATTCCCAGAAAGTTGTGTATTTTCTTGAAACCAGGAGTAGTTATAACTTGGATCTGAAGGAGTAGATAATGAAACAGTGTCTCCTGCACAAACCTCTGGAATGGGTGCGATAGATACATTGGGATTGGGATTGACAATAACATCTATGGATGTGGTGGAAGTACAACCCCTTTTATTTATACCTTTCAAAGTATAGGTTGTGGAAACAGCAGGGCTTGCTTTGATAACGCTGTCATTTACAAATTGAAAATTACCTGAGCTAGTGGTCCATACTAGGGTATCTGCCCCATTTCCAGATATGATGACAGAGTCGCCCTGGCAAATGGGATCTAAATCGTTTATTGACATTGTAGGTTTTTTACCAATAAAGTGAACGAGAGTTTGACTCCGTGCACTATCAATTATTGATAAGCATTGCGAAAATGGCGCCCTTACAAAGTTAAAAGGTATTGTACTTCCCAAATCACCTTGGGGTCCAAAATCAGGTGTATAAGTTGCATTTGGATCATTAAGATCGCTTATTACGCCTGTACCTGTAGTTACCCACGTTCCAATTCCACTACCTTGCAATTGAAATGGATTAGGATCGTCACATCTTTGTATTTCAGGTCCAGCCTTAGGCTCTTTAACTTTGCCACGTATTTTAAGATTTCTGAAATAAAACTCTTCATCACTTGCAGCATTTGCAACATTTACTCGAACGGTAAGAAATGTTCCATTTGGAATATTTGCATTCCAGGTATTCGTGAAATCGGCAGCAGTTGTTCCTTGAACAACTCTGGAAACTGTGGTATCACCATCTAATATGTAAATAAAAACCATTTGATCATGTGTGCCATTGGGTGCACCTTCACATGGATAGTATGGCTCACCAGGAATTGGTGCCCTATTATCGAAATCGGTTTGATTTGCTGAATAATTCATACTAACAGTGACATTTTCAAATCTTGAAATGTCAACGCGAGCAAACTCAAAATAAGCTCTATGATCCCCGTAGTTGATAGTACAGTCACAATTTATACCATCTGCGTTTCTAGCGAAAAAAAAAGAATTCCCGGTGACTACTCTGAAATCCCCATTTCCGTTTGGACAAACACCACCCTCTTGTTTAGCAACTCCAATGCACCCCGGCAAAGCTGTAGCAATATCAACCACCTGTCCCCTCAAGACTGATAAGCAAAATAAACCCAAAAAAGCAAAGCAGATTCTGTATAAGGATGGCACCATTTCACAAAAATAGAAAAGCAGTCTTTAAATCCTGATCCTTTTTGTTTAAAATTATCATTAAGAATGTGTGCGAAAAGGCTAAGAGCTATTTCACTTTGAAAAATTTTGTGAATGAATTGTAAATTGTCAATAAAAGCTAGGGTTTTCCCCAGAAATATTATTGTTAAGTTTGCTGTGTAAAATACTAGAAATGAGTCGTTACCTGATCAAACCCTTTCTCTTCCTTTTTTTGTTGTTCATAACATTCAATGTTCTTCACGCAACAACAGTAACCGTCGGAACCGGAAAGATGTATGCCACACCCAACGCACTTTACCTTGCCAATGTGTTGAATGATGGCGATACCATTTTGATCGATCCTCAAACTTTTACAGGAAATGCGTCTTTGGCGGCTTGGTCAAGAAACAACCTGGTCATTGTGGGTGTTGGAACCCAAAAGACAAAGTTGGTGGCCAACGGTTCTTACATTTTGGGCAAAGGCATTTGGGTATTCATCGGCAATAACATCACTGTTGAAAATATCGAATTTTCAGGAGCTACTGTGCCAGACGAAAATGGAGCGGGCATCAGGTTAGATGGTTCTGGAATGACGGCAAGGAGGTGTTACTTTCACGGCAATGAAAACGGAATTTTGACTTCCAATCCTGGAACAGGGGACATCTTGATTGAATATTCAGAGTTTGACAACAACGGTTTTGGTGATGGTCAGTCACATAACCTATACATTGGAAGGATAAATAAATTGACTTTTCGATACAATTATACTCATCACGCAAAAATTGGCCACAACCTCAAAACCAGAGCAAAGGAGAATTACATCGAGTACAATCGCATCATGGATGAAGATACAGGCACGTCCAGTTATTTGATAGATATGAGTAACGGAGGAGTTGCTGTGCTCAAAGGCAATCTCTTGATGCAGGGCATCAACACTGATAATTGCAATTTGATCTCCTTTGGTTCCGAAGGTTTTCCTGCGGGATATCAAAAAGTTCTTTACGTGATCAACAACACTTTTGTAAATAGGCGAAGTCCAGGATGCAATTTTCTCAATATTTCGACTCAAGCCACAAGTGTCAGCGCGTACAATAATGTTTTTGCTGGATTAGGCTCCATTGCGGGTTCATTTCCTGCATCTCTTGGTGGCAATTTGGTACAAAGTAATATTGCCAATGTCGGTTTGGCCAATGAAGCCGGATTTGATTATGCGCTACTATCCAATTCACCTGCCATCAACATTGGAGTTTCCGTTCCTGCTGTTTCTGGTTTGGATTTCACCATTGACAAATCATATGTACATCCCTTTAGTTATAGCTCCAGAGTATCCAATGGTTTGATCGATGCGGGTGCTTATGAGTATCAATCTGTATTGGCAATAAGTGATGAGGATGAGCAAACTGAACTTTTAGAAAATCCGTCAAGATTACTCTGCTTTCCCAATCCCACAGAAGGATTGATTCAAATTTCATATGAAAAGCAACAAGTCGAATACTTGAAAATAATCAATGTAATGGGTCAAGTTTTGGTTGAAAACACAAAAACAAATTCAATTGATCTTTCAAATCAAAGTTCTGGCATTTATTATTTGATGGTCAAACTTTATAAAAGAGACTTGCGAGTATTTTCAATTTTGAAGTTGTAATAATATCAACTTGTATTGGAATTTAGATTTAATAGCTCGCTGGGCAGTATATATAAAAGATACAATATGCGGTTGCAGATTGTAGAAATTTTGAGCATTTATGATTAAATTATGTTATGCGTAATTTAGCCTGATTTTTAATTGTATTAATATTTAAATGGCTTATATACCTAGTCCATAAATCATATGAAAATATGATTTTATTTAATTTTATATCAGGCTTAAATTTTAATACTTGAAGTTAATAGTTATTTTTATAATTGTATAACAAATTAAGGGATAGTTCATTAAAGTGTGTCTGAGTTAAAAAATATTTCATTGAACAGCCAGGATAGAGTTCGGATGCTTCAACTTGTAAACGCCAATCATTCTTTGTGTAGAATCTGTCAAGGCTGGCGACGCAGGAGCCATTCAT